>JAGTSD010000012.1 GCA_018262135.1 Pseudomonadota bacterium
CGATGGTTTAGCCGGTGGCGCGGGTTTGACGGCCGGAGCCGATGGTTTAGCCGGTGGCGCGGGTTTGACGGCCGGAGCCGATGGTTTAGCCGGTGGCGCGGGTTTGACGGCCGGAGCCGATGGTTTGGCCGGTGGCGCGGGTTTGGCAGCCTGGGCCGATGGTTTGGCGGGTGATCCGGGTTTGGCAGCCTGGGCCGATGGTTTGGCGGGTGACGCGGGTTTGGCAGCCTGGGCCGGGGTTGATGGTTTGGCCGGCAGCGCGGGCTTCGGAGGTGGAGTGGTTTTTATTGGTGTCGCTGGTTGCGGTTTTTCAAGCAGACGGTAGAAGGTTTCGTCCGGACGGATCATGCCCATGTCGGATCGCGCCTGTTCCTCGATAGCCATCAATCCGCCCTTCAGATCCTCTACCTCGGCCGCCAGCGCCCGGTTGCGCTCGGCCAGCTCTGCGTTTTCCTCGGTCTGCGCGCGAATGCCGATGCTCAGGGCGTGGGTCTGCCGTACCCCATCTTCGTCAATCCAGAGCAGATAGTGCAGAAATACCAGAACGGCGATCAGCACCGCTGCCAGCAGTTGCAGTTTCAATCCTTGCTCGGTGGAATGGACCATGGGGCGCGCGTTGGTCAAACAAATCAGCGCCTCCCCATCGTTCCCTCCGGGATCGGGAGAAACGACGGGAAGGCGCGGTTGAGGTTAAAACGACGGGACCGGGAAAGTCGCCGTCAGGGTTTCAGCTTCAGCTTGGGAAGACGTTGAACGCCTTCTTGCCTGGATAGACGGCGGCGGAACCCAGTTCTTCCTCGATCACCAGCAGCCGGTTGTACTTGGCGATGCGGTCGGAACGACTGAGCGAACCGGTCTTGATCTGGCTGGCGGCAGTGGCGACGGCCAGGTCGGCGATCGTGGTGTCCTCGGTTTCGCCGGAACGGTGCGAGGAGATCGAGGTGTAGCCGGCGGCAGCGGCCATGTTGATCGCGGCCAGGGTCTCGGTCAGGGTGCCGATCTGATTGACCTTGATCAGGATCGAATTGGCCACGCCCTGGTCGATGCCGCGCTTGAGGATCGAGGTGTTGGTGACGAACAGATCGTCGCCGACCAGTTGCACCTTCTTGCCCAGCACCTTGGTCAGATAGGCCCAGCCGTCCCAGTCGCTCTCGTCCATGCCGTCTTCAATCGAGACGATGGGATAGCGGCTGACCCAGTCGGCCAGCTTGTCGGCGAATTCGTTGGAGGTGAAGGACTTGCCCTCGGCTTCCAGCACGTACTTGCCACCCTTGTAGAACTCGGAGCTGGCGCAGTCCAGCGCGATGTAAATGTCCTTGCCAGCGGTGTAGCCCGCTTTTTTGATGGCTTCCATGACCACTTCCAGGGCCGCTTCGTTGGAGGGCAAATTGGGGGCGAAGCCGCCCTCATCGCCGACCGCCGTGTTCATGCCCTGGCCCTTGAGCACCGCTTTCAGGGCGTGGAACACTTCCGCTCCCCAGCGCAGCGCTTCGCGGAAGCTGGGCGCGCCGATCGGCATGATCATGAATTCCTGCATGTCCACGCTGTTGTCGGCGTGGGCGCCGCCGTTGAGGATGTTCATCATCGGCACCGGCAGGGCATACGGGCCGGTGGGATTCAGATACTTGTACAGCGAGACGCCCTTCTCGGCGGCGGCGGCGTGAGCGACCGCCATGGAGACGCCCAGAATGGCGTTGGCGCCGAGGCGGCTCTTGGTGGGGGTGCCGTCCAGGGCGATCATCTTCTCGTCAATGGCGGTCTGATTGCCGACCGCTTCCATGCCGACCAGCGCGCCGCGCAGTTCGCCGTTGACGTTGGCGACTGCCTTCAGCACGCCCTTGCCCAGATAGCGGCTCTTGTCGCCATCGCGCAGTTCCAGCGCCTCGCGGCTGCCGGTAGACGCGCCAGACGGGACGCCCGCGGTGCCCTTGGCGCCGGATTCCAGGATCACGTCCACGCCGACGGTCGGGTTACCGCGCGAATCCATGATTTCACGACCGCGAATTTCTTTGATTTTCGACATTCTTCGACTCCTTTTGGGTGTTGTGCTGTTGGGGGAATAAAACAGTTATTCTAGTACGGTTTCCAAAAAACCGCGCTGTTTAATGACATCGTCCAGCGCCTTGAGCGTGGCCAGCAAAGGCTCCATCCGGTCCAGCGGCCAGGCGTTGGGTCCATCGCTCAGGGCGCGATCCGGGTCGGGATGGGTTTCCATGAACAGCCCGGCGACGCCCGCCGCTACCGCCGCCCGGGCCAGCACCGGCACGAACTCGCGCTGGCCGCCGGAGGCGTTGCCCTGACCGCCGGGCAATTGCACCGAATGGGTGGCGTCGAACACCACCGGACAGCCGGTGGCGCGCATCACGGCCAATCCGCGCATGTCCGACACCAGGTTATTGTAACCAAAAGACGCGCCGCGTTCGCAGACCATGAGGTGATCGTTGCCGGCCATGCGCGCCTTGGCGACCACGTTGCGCATCTCCCAGGGCGACAGGAACTGGCCCTTCTTGATGTTGACCGGCCTGCCCTGACGGGCGACGTTCTGGATGAAATCGGTCTGCCGGCACAGGAACGCCGGGGTCTGCAACACGTCGGCCACGGCGGCGACCTCGGCCAGCGGGGTGTACTCATGCACGTCGGTCAGCACCGGCACGCCGATCTCAGCCTTGACCCTGGCCAGAATCTTCAATCCCTCCTCGAGGCCGGGACCGCGATAGCTCTGGTAAGAGGAACGGTTGGCCTTGTCGAACGAGGACTTGTAGATGAACGGGATGCCCAGCCGCCCGGAGATTTCCTTGAGCCGGCCCGCGGTGTCCAAGGCCAGTTGCTCGGATTCGATCACGCAGGGGCCGGCGATCAGGAACAGCGGCCGGTCCAGGCCGACCTCGAAACCACACAGCTTCATCATGCCGCGTCCATCTCCTGGCGATGTTGCGGGCGCTGTCGGATCGCCGCCGCGACGAAACCCTGGAACAGCGGATGGCCGGCGCGCGGGGTGGAAGTGAATTCCGGGTGGAACTGGCAGCCGAGGAACCAGGGATGGTCGGGCAGTTCGATCATTTCGACCAGTTGGCCGTCCAGCGAATAGCCGGAGAAGGTCATCCCGGCGGCGTGGAGCGGTTCCCGGTAGTGGTTGTTGAATTCGTAGCGGTGGCGATGGCGCTCGGTGATCACGTCCTTGCCGTAGGTGCGGCGGGCCAGGCTGTCGGCGACCAGTTGGCAAGGCTGCGCGCCCAGCCGCATGGTGCCCCCCAGGTCGCCGCCTTCCTGGCGCTGTTGCACGGCGCCGTCCTCATCGGTCCATTCCGTGATGAGAGCGATGACCGGATACGGGGTGTCGGGGCGAAATTCGGTACTGTGCGCGCCTTCCAGGCCAGCGACATGACGGGCGAATTCGATCACCGCTGCCTGCATCCCCAGGCAGATGCCGAGGTAGGGAATCCGTCGCTCGCGGGCGAAGCGGACCGCTGCGATCTTGCCCTCGATGCCACGCCGGCCGAAGCCGCCCGGCACCAGGATTGCGTCCATCCCTTCCAAACCGGTGGTCCCCTCCCGCTCGATGCGCTCGGAATCCACATAGTGGATGTTGACGCGGGTATGGGTATGGATGCCGGCGTGCAGCAGGGCTTCGTTCAGCGACTTGTAGGCGTCGGTCAGGTCCACGTACTTGCCGACCATGGCGATGTCCACCGCGCCGGTCGGGGTTTCGATCGCCCGCACGACCCGCTCCCAGTCGGCGAGCTGGGCCGGCGGCGGGTTGTCCAGCCGCAGCTTGCGGGCGACGATGTCGTCCACGCCCTGGGCGTGCAGCAGCAGCGGAATCCGGTAGATAGTGTCGGCGTCGGGGACGTTGATGACCGCCTTGGGTTCGACGTTGGTGAACAGGGCGATCTTGCGGCGTTCCTCGGCAGGGATCTCCCGATCCGAGCGGCACATCAGCATGTCAGGCTGGATGCCGATGGAGCGCAGTTCCTTGACCGAGTGCTGAGTGGGCTTGGTCTTGAGTTCGCCCGAGGACTTGATGTAGGGCACCAGGGTCAGGTGGATGAACAGCGAGCGGTCGCGACCCAGTTCCAGGCCCATCTGGCGAATGGCCTCCAGGAATGGCAGCGACTCAATGTCGCCCACCGTGCCGCCGATTTCCACCAGGGCGATATCGGCCTCTCCGGCGCCGAAGTGGATGCAGCGCTTGATTTCGTCGGTGATGTGCGGGATCACCTGCACCGTGCCGCCGAGGTAGTCGCCGCGCCGCTCCTTGCGGATCACGTTTTCGTAGATGCGCCCGGTGGTGAAGTTGTTGCGCCGGCTGGCGGTCAGGCAGACGAAACGCTCGTAATGGCCCAGATCGAGATCGGTTTCCGCGCCGTCACTGGTCACGAACACCTCGCCGTGCTGAAACGGGCTCATGGTGCCGGGATCAACATTGATGTAGGGGTCAAGCTTGATCAGGGTGACTTTGAGGCCCCGGGCTTCGAGAACCGCCGCCAGCGAGGCGGCGGCGATGCCCTTGCCGAGCGAGGAAACCACGCCGCCGGTGATGAAAATGAATCGCGTCATGCCAGGATGGGGGGTTGCGAAAGACGCTACACGATACCAGACCCGGCCGCCGATGGCGACTGCAAAACGGGTTCGAGGCCGGGTTCGCCGGGAGCGGCGGCATAGTCGGCGGCCATCCCCAAGCCCATGACCGCCAGCAGCGGCTCACTCCCTCCCCGCGGGTGGGGGAGGGTAGGGGTGGGGGGGAGATACACCAGCGGCAACCGATCCCGTTCCCACGGCGGAACCCCAGCCTCCTGCAACAGTTTCTTCAACTCCTGGCCGTGCGAACGGCCCACCGGCCGGAATCGTTCCCCACCTTGTCGAAACCGGACGAGCAACAATCCGCCCGCCAGCGCTTCGGCGCGCAATCCCGCGCCAACGATTTCTTCCATCCGCAACCAACCCACTCCCGGTAATTCCAGCGGCGGCCAGCCGTCGGTACTGGCTCGCCAGATCAGGGTTTGTCGCGCGTCGTGCGGTGCCAGCGGCGGCATGGCGTACAGCGTATCCCGGTAACGTCGGACCTCGCCGCCCGACCAGCCGACACAGGGCTGCCGGTCGCGTCCGGCGCTCGGAATATCGTGCAGGATGTGCCACAGTTGCCGGCTGTCGGGCGTGGGCAAGCCCAAGCGGCGGAACCAGTAGCGCAGCACGTTCCGCTGTCGAAGTTCGCTCAGTTCGCGCAGGGCCGAGAGGTTGAGACCGTCGGGGCGGCGAGCGACGACGCAGGCGAGATCGGCGGCGGCCTCTGCGTCCAGCCAGGCGGTGGTTTCGGCGCACCACCGGGCAGAACGGGCCAGGGTACGGTTCGCGGCCGGCCAGCGTTCCCGGAGCAGCGGCAGGATGCGATGGCGCAGATAGTTGCGGTCGAAGCCGGTATCGGCGTTGCTGGCATCCTCGATCCAGCGCAAGCCGCGTTCGCGAGCGTAGGCCAGCACCTCGGCGCGGTCCAAATCCAGCAACGGGCGTAACAGCCAGCCCCGGCCCAGCCGGGCCGTCGCCGGCATCGCGGCCAGTCCGTGCGGGCCCGCACCGCGCAGCAGTTGCAGCAACAAAGTCTCCGCCTGATCGTCGCGGTGATGGGCGGTCAGCAGCGCGGCATCCGGCCCCAGTTCCGCTGCGAGCGCGGCGTAGCGGGCGCGGCGCGCGGCGGCTTCCGGGCTTTCGCCGGGTCCGGGACGGGCGCTGATTCGTAGCACGCGGAACGGGACATCCAGGTCGCGGCAGACGCGAGCACAATGTTCGCCCCAAGCGGTCGAGGCGGCTTGCAACCTATGATCCACGTACACCGCCGCCAGCGACCGTTCCGGCCAGGATGCGCGGTGGGTTGCCAGCAGGTGCAGCAGGACGTGGGAATCCAGGCCGCCGCTGTAGCCGACCACCAGGCGATGTGCTGCGGGGTGGGCGGCCAGCAATCCATCCAGGTATTCGAGGAGCGGGGCGGGCATGGAATCAGTGGAAGGTATGGAAGAGCGCTCAGGAATCCTTGTCCTTATCCTTGTCCTTGCCCAGCAGGCTGTCCTTCCCCAATAGGGCGGCCACGCTGCTTTGCCAGGACGACTGGGTCGAGGTCGCCGGTTCGGCTTCCTTGAACACTCCATACGCCATCAGCCGCCGATAACGTTGTTCCAGCAATTCATCAACGTTCAAAGCGTCCAGTTGTTGTAACTGCTCGCGCAGCGCGGCGCGCAGGGTCCCCGCCATCCACTCCAGATCGCGGTGCGCGCCGCCTGCCGGTTCGGGAATGATTCCGTCCACGAGATTCAGCTTGAGCAGCCGTTCCGCCGTCAATCCCAGCGCTTCGGCAGCCTCGGGCGCCCGGTCGGCGCTCTTCCACAGAATGGCCGCACAGCCTTCCGGCGAAATCACCGAATAGGTGCTGTATTGCAGCATCAGCACCCGGTCGCCTACGCCGACCGCCAGCGCCCCACCGGAACCCCCCTCACCGATCACCGTGCAGATCACCGGCGTCCGCAGCCGGCTCATCTCGAACAGATTGCGGGCGATGGCCTCGCTCTGGCCACGCTCCTCGGCGCCGATGCCCGGATAAGCGCCCGGGGTGTCAATGAAGGTGAGGATAGGCAGGCGGAACCGTTCGGCCAGCTTCATCAACCGCAGCGCCTTGCGATACCCCTCGGGTCGCGGCATGCCGAAATTGCGGTAGATTTTCTCCTTGGTGTCATGGCCTTTCTGATGGCCGATCACCATCACCGGCCGGCCGTTCAGCCGCGCCGGTCCGCCGACGATGGCGCGGTCGTCGGCGAAGGCCCGGTCGCCGTGCAGTTCCACGAATTCGGTAAACAGCCGTTCCACGTAGTCCAGGGTATAGGGCCGCAGCGGGTGGCGGGCGATTTGGGAAATCTGCCAAGGCGTCAGGCTGGCGAAGATGGAATCGGTGAGCGCCTTGCTCTTGGCCTCCAGCCGTGCAATCTCATCGCCGATGTTCAAATCCTGTTCGGCGCTGAGATGGCGCAATTCCTTCAGCATCGCCTCCAGCTCGGCGATGGGTTTTTCGAAATCCAGGCAATTGTTGGGGTTCATCGGTCGCGATTATTCCTTGTCGGGCAGGCGTACCGCCAGATACAGCGATTCGTTCTCACGCCGCACCAGCAGCGGGATCGCCTTGCCCTTGGGTAATTCCCTGGCCAGTTCGACGAACTGGCTGGCGCTCTTCACCGGCAGATGGTTGACCTGCAAAATGATGTCGTCCGGGTACAGTCCGGCATTGGCAGCCGGACCCTCGTCCAGCGTAGTGACCAGCACGCCCTGTTCCTCCGGGCCCAGATTGCGGCGCTGTTCGTTGCTGAGGTCGGCGACGGTGAGACCCAGGCGCGGGTCGCTATGCTCGTCCATGGTGGCGACCGGCTCAGCGGCGGTTTCCAGTCGGGCGATGGTCGCCTTGATTTCCAGCGGTTCGCCGTTGCGCAGAATGGACATGGCCACAGTTTTGCCCACCGGCGTCACGCCGATCATCCGCGGTAGTTGCGAGGAGTCCTCGACCGGTTCGCCGCCGTAGCGCAGAATCACGTCGCCCTGCTTGAAGCCGGCGCTGGCCGCCGGGCTGTCCGGCAGAATCTGCGCCACCAGCGCCCCGCGCGGCCGGTCGAGCTTGAAGGCCTCGGCCAGATCGTTGTTGACCCCTTGCAGCAGCACGCCCAGCCAGCCGCGGGTGACCTCGCCGGTCGCCTTCATCTGCTCGACGATCTGCATCGCCAGCTTGATGGGAATGGCGAACGACAGCCCCATGTAGCCGCCGGTACTGCTGTAAATCTGTGAGTTGATGCCGACCACCTCGCCGCGCAGGTTGAACAGCGGGCCGCCGGAACTGCCGGGGTTGACCGCTACGTCGCTCTGGATGAACGGCACGTAGGTGCCGCTGGGCAGGTTGCGGCCCACCGCGCTGACGATGCCCTGGGTGGCGGTGTGCTCCAGCCCGAACGGCGAGCCGATGGCCAGCACCCATTCGCCCACCTCCAGCGCGTCGGAGTCGCCGATCTTGACTGCCAGCAGGTTTTCGCCCTCGATCTTGAGCAGCGCCACATCGGTCAATTCGTCCACGCCGATGACCTTGGCCGGCCGTTCCCGCTGGTCGCTGAGCCGGACGATGATCTTGTCGGCATCCCGGGCGACGTGAGCATTGGTCAGGATATAGCCGTCCGGCGAGAGGATAAAACCCGATCCCAGGGAATTGGCCTGACGCTCGCCGGGCAGTTCCGGGCGTTCCTGGAAGAAGCGCCTGAAGAACTCCAGATAGGGATTCTCGGCGCCCGGCAGTTCCGGCAGGCCGGGAGTGCGGGTCGCGGTCTTGCGGTTGGGCGCCTGGGTGGAGCTGATGTTGACGACGGTCGGTTCGTTTTGCTTGACCAGCTTGCGAAAATCCGGTAGCGGTTGCGGAGGATCGGACGGGCGTGCCGGCGCGGCGATCATCCAGCACAGCAATGGCAGCAGGGCGCATAGTTGGCGCAGGGAACGGCGGGGGAGGCTCATGAGAGCGACGATCTCCTTGGGAATAAGCAATACGAATACGGATGGGGGAGCCGCGGGGGCGATAGCTGCCGCTCGAGACCGGAAAAGGGGAAACGGACAAGCAGCCAGATGCCTGGTTTGCAGGCCCGGCGCCGGCACGATGCGCGCAGTATAAAATAATTATCAAGGCTCGGATGAAAACGAGCAGGCGGCAACGCCAGGAGGTCCAGTCCGCTGTCGGGACGGATCGGCCAGCGCCTTCGGCCCGGGGACGGTCATGGCGCGTGAATCACTATCAAGAGGCAAGGCAATGGAACAGACTTCGCAACCGATCGTGACCGATCAGGACAAGGCGACCCAGTATCTCTACGAGCTGACGCTCAAGCTGCTGGAATTGGATGGATCGGACATTTTCGTTACCGCTGGCAGCCCGCCGGCATTCAAGGTCAACCAGCAGATCCACCGGGTCAGCGGCCAGAAACTGACGCCGCAGCAGACGGCCCTGCTGGTGCGTTCGATCATGAACGACCGGCAGGCGCGGGATTTCGATCAGCGGCGTGAAATCAATTTTTCGCTGAATTTTCCCAATGTCGCACGCTTCCGGGTCAGCGCCTTCACCCAGCGCGGTAGCGCTGGCATGGTGCTGCGGCTGATCCAGCAGCGGATTCCGACCATCGACGAACTCAATCTGCCTCCCATCCTCAAGGAAATCGCCATGGCTCAGCGCGGGCTGGTGATTTTCCTGGGTGAGACGGGTTGCGGCAAGACGACTTCCATGGCGGCGATGCTGGATCATCGCAATAGCGAGCGCGCGGAGCACATCGTGACCATCGAGGATCCCATCGAGTATTTCCATCGCCACAAGCAATCGCTGGTGGACCAGCGCGAGGTCGGCGTGGACACGGAGTCCTACGAGGTGGCACTGAAAAATACCCTGCGGCAGGCGCCCAACGTGATTCTGATCGGCGAGTGCCGCGACCGGGACACCATGGAAGCCGCGATCAATTTCTCTGAAACCGGCCACCTGTGCCTGACCACCCTGCATGCCAACAACGCCGACCAGGCTTTCGACCGCATCGTCAACTTCTTTCCCGAGGAGAAGCGGGCCCAGGTGCTGATGGATCTGTCGTTCAACATGAAGGCGTTCATTTCGCAGCGACTGTTGCCGCGCGAGGACCAGCCGGGCCTGATTCCGGCGGTGGAAGTGCTGCTCAACACCCCGCTGATGGCAGAGTTGATCTTTCAGGGCCGGGTCAAGGAACTCAAGCCGCTCATGGCCCGCTCCAGCGAGCAGGGCCTCATCACCTTTGACGATGCGCTATTCAAATTGTACGAAGCTGGCCGGATCAGCTACGAAACCGCGATCCGCCACGCCGATTCCGCCAACAACCTGCGCTTGCGGATCAAGCTGGAGGGCCAGCGGCAACCCCCCCGCTTGGCTGGCGAGGGCCAATTGCGCATCGAGGATAGCGGCGAGGAGAAGGGGAGACGCTGACCGATCGCCGGTTGGCTAGCGCCGCACCGACAGCCGGAAGCGTTGGCCACCCTGACGCAGGATCGCACCATCACGGGTCACAGTTTCCAGCATGGGCCCTTCGCCCAACCGGTCGCCTTCCCGGTAGCGCCGACCGTTGATGACCACGAAGCGTTTGTCGGGATCGACGCTGTGGATGTGAATGTCGAGATTTAAGGCAGGAATCCCGCGCCGGGCGCCGGCGGACAGTGTTTCCAGCAGCGGAACCGGCTCCGGTGCGGGCGCGAGGGTCACGGAACCGGGCTTTAAGGATGGGCGGGACGGTTCTTCACGCCGCTCCCGGCTGGGCCGGGGAACGGTCGGGGGTGATGGTTCGGATAGGGCCGGCTTGTCAACCGGCTCCCTGCGTGGCGTGACTGGCGCAGGTGTCGTAGAGGTAGTGGTGGCGCTTGCTGCGGCGGACCGGGGGGATGCGACTGGTTCGGCGGGCTCCCGCACGGTGACCGGCGATTCCTCTCTCCCCGATGCTTCCTTCGCGGGTGGCAGAGAGGGGCTGGCGGCTGGCTGGAATGGAGTGGACGTTGCCGTTGGCGCGGGCGATGCGGCGATGACCGGCGGGGCCGCCGGCTGTATTCGGGTCAGGAAGAAGGCCAGCAGCGCGGCGTTCAATCCCAGTCCCAGCCCCATCCCCAGCCATGGGCCGAGCCGGCGCCGGCCGGGTTCGGCCGCGAGAGGCGGGGTCGTCAGGCTGGGCGGCTGACCGAGATGGCGCTCGCGTTCCGCCTTGCGCAGCGCGTCGAGAATGTAGGACATCTAACGATTCCCCTCGGGCGGTCGCAGTGCCGGCGTATCCGGTTCCGGTATGAGGTTGTTCAACAACACTAGGGTGCGTGGTCCGACCAGACCATCAGGTTGCAGGCCGTGATCGCGCTGGAAGGCGCGTACCTGCTCGGCCAGCGCGGCATCGAATACCTCGGACAGGGGGTCCGGAACCGGCTGGCCCGCAGCCAGCGCCAGCCGCTCCCGCAGCCAGCGTACCGCCGCGCCGCTCGCCCCGAGACCGATCAGGGTTCGGGGGGGGGCTGACTCGGCGGGAGCGGCAGTGGCCAATGTTGGCGGCGGCGCCATGGCGTTACTCGCTTCGGCCGGCGTCGGCGTTGCAGCCGGCACCAGGGAGACGGCGGGCGGTGCTGACTGATTGGCGTGCGGCAGCCACAGCCCGACGCCGATCATGGCTAATCCCGCCAGGCCCGTGGCCAGCGCCAGCCAGGAGCGCCAATTCCATCCCCCTGTGCCGCCGTGGAGGGCCTCGCGCGCCGCTTCACGCGCCAGGCTGGCGTTGATCCGCCGCGCGCCCTGGCCAAAGGCGCCGAGCAGGGCCCGGTCGCAAATGATGTTGATCAGCCTGGGGATGCCGCCGGAGTGGCCGTAGACTACCCGCCGTGCGCCCCAGGTGAACAAATCCTCGCGCCCGCCCGCGACCCGCAGCCGATGGTCAATGTAGGCCGCAGTTTCCCGCCGGTCCAGCGGCGGCAGGTGATAGCGGGCGGTGATGCGCTGGGCCAGTTGCCGCAGGTCCGGCCGCGCCAGCAGCGTCCGCAGTTCCGGCTGGCCGACCAGGATGATCCGTAGCAGCTTGTGCTTCGCGGTCTCCAGGTTGGTCAATAACCGGATTTGTTCCAGCACCTCGCGGCTTAAATTCTGCGCTTCGTCGAGGATTAGCACCGTGCGCCGGCCGGCGGCATGGGTTTGCAGCAGGTGGGCGTTGAGTGCATCCAGCAGCGCCTTGAGCGTGTGCGGCTCGGGCGAATAGCTCGCGCCCAATTCGTCGCAAACCGTCGCCAGCAGTTCCGCGACCGTCAGCCGCGGATTGAGGCACAGGGCGATATCCACGTTTTCCAGTTGCTGTTCGAGCAGGGTGCGGACCAGAGTGGTCTTGCCGGTGCCGACCTCGCCCGTCAGTTGCACGAAGCCGCCGTTCTCGCCAACGCCATACAGCAGATGCGCCAATGCTTCCTGATGATGACGGCTGAGGTAGACGTAGGCTGGATCGGGGGTGATGGCGAACGGGGGTTCGCGCAGTCCGAAGTGCGGCGCGTACATCGGTCAGACCTCGCCGTAGCGCGCGCCAACGCCGATCCAGCGCCGAATCAGCGGTTCCACCCGGTCCGGATGGTCGCGCAACAGTGCGTCGGCAATGTGGCGGACGGCGTTCAGTAAATCCTGATCGCGCAGCAGATCGGCGATCCGCAAAGTCTGCTCGCCGGTTTGGCGGGTGCCGAGCACCTCGCCGGGACCGCGCAGTTCCAGGTCGCGGCGGGCGATTTCAAAACCGTCGTTGCACTCTCGCAGCACCGCCAGCCGGGCTTGGGCGATTTGCGACAGCGGCGGCCGGTAAAGCAGCACGCAACTGCTTGGCTCCGCGCCGCGCCCGACCCGGCCCCGCAACTGGTGCAGTTGCGCCAAACCCAGCCGTTCGGCATTTTCGATAATCATCAGGCTGGCGTTGGCCACGTCCACCCCGACCTCGATCACCGTGGTAGCGACCAGCAAGTCCAGCTCGCCAGCCTTGAAGGCAGCCATCGTCGCTTCCCGTTCGGTGGCGGACAGACGCCCATGCGCCAGGCCGATCCGCAATTCGGACAGGATCGTGGTCAGCCGCTCCGCAGTGGCTGCTGCCGCCTGGCATTGCAGCGCCTCGGACTCCTCGATCAGCGGACAGACCCAGTACGCCTG
>JAGTSD010000013.1 GCA_018262135.1 Pseudomonadota bacterium
GTTCCATCACGCCAAAACCCCCGGCAGGACCGGGGGTTCGGGAAATACGACACTCAAGACGGCTGCTATGGCGCTACGGTCAACTCCAGCCCCAGCGCCGGCCAGATCAGCCAGGAGAACAGCAGCAGCAACAGCCAGTGCAGGGGCAACAGCACGCCGCTCAATCGCAACAGGTCGGCGGGACCGTAGGTCGCAGTCGGCAACTGCGCGAACATCGCCATCGGCTTGGCGCTGACGGTGAAGGTCAGGCAATACCCGCTGGCGATGGCGGCGCTGAAAGCCAGCGCGGTGGGGTTGTAGCCGAGCGACAGCGCGAACAGGATCACGGCGGGAATCAGGATGGCGGCGCGGGCGCTGCGCGAGGTGATGACCAGGTGCGACAGCAGGCCGATAGCCGCCACCCCGCCGGCCAGTAACGCAGCGTTACCCGACAGCGCGGACAAGCCGGCGAACAGATGCCCCACCAGCCACTCGGCCGCGCCGGTCCGCACCAGACTCTCGCCCAGTTCCAGGGCGGCGGCCAAAAACAGCAGCAGGCCCCACTCGACGGCTTTGAGCCCCTTTTTCAGGGAAATTGACCCCAGACCGGGCCACGTCACGGCCAGCGCGCCCAACACCGCCACCAGACTGTTGTCCAGACCGTGCAGGCCGGTGCTCGCCCACAGCCCGATCAGGGTCACAATCACCCCGAGCACGTAATACTGCTTCGACTTGGAAGCCTCGGGTGCGGCGGTTTCATGGTCGTTCGCCCAGCCGGATTCCAGCGTCAAGGCTTGCCGCCGTTCCGGTTCAGTCAGGAACAGATGCAGGATCACCCAGGTCGAGCCGAAGCTGCTCACCAGCGCGAAGGGCAGGCCCAGCGTCAACCAGCGCAGGAAATCCAGCCGTTCGCCGCCCAGTTGCGCGACCAGATCGGCGGTCAGCAGATGCGCGCCGGCCCCGGTCAGCGAAGCGGCCGCAGACAGCAGAATCGCGGTGGGAAATACCAGCGCCAGGACTTTGCCGATGCGCGGCTGGTTAAAGTGCTGATTCAGGGCCAGGAATACCGGCGCCATCAGCGCCGCCCGCGCCGAGGTGGCGGGAATAAACAGCGCCGTGACCAGATTGGCGGCGGTTAGCCAATAGCAGAGCTGCGCGACCGACCTGGCGCGCCGCGCGACTGTCATCGCCAGCCATTGGCTCAGGCCGGTAGCGCTGGCGGCGGCGGCGATGATGAACGAGGCCAGCATCAAACCGATCAAACTGTGGCCCAGCGAATCGAACATCGCCGTCGGCTCGATGACGCCGGTCAACCCCAGCGCCAGCAGCGCCGCCACCGCCACAAAGGTTTCTTCAAGCCGGGTCAAGACCCACGCGCCCAGCGTGATGCCGAAAATGATCAGGGCGCAGCGCGCTGCCGGATCCAGTTGAGGGATGCCGTACCAGACGCCGGCTGCGAACAACACCGCCGCCACGACACCCGTCGCGCGGTTCCAGAATACGGTTGACAACCTCCGTCCGTCCCCGGCGAGGCTGGGAGATGCCTGGGCGGGAATCGTCGTTTCGATGGTTTGCATGTCAGCGATCCTCATGTCCGTTCGTTCGATCCGGCGACGTTGCGGCGACGCCGACCCTGACGATCAAACGAGCGGCCCACGATTTTTATTCCAGCGGCCATCCGCCCCCGCCCGCCGAAAAATTCATGATGGGACGGGAATAACAATCGGCGGTCGCATGCGTTCTGAACGGGACCCGGGTCAAAGGCAACGTGCTGGTCCAATCCAACGGAGCGTTGACCGTGCGCAACAAAGCCCGGATCGAGGGCAACATCCAGGCCGACGGCGGCCTGTACGTGCGCGTCCTCGAAAGCGCGAGGGTAGGCGGCGACATCCAACTCAAGGGGCTGTCAGGACAGGGCAGCTACGTCAAAAACAGTACCGTCGGCGGCAACCTGCAAATGGAGAACAACCGCATCCCTTGCAGGCGGAGCACAACTTTATTGATGGCGACTTGCAGGCATTCAGCAACACCGGGGGCGTGACCATCCGCTTAAACACTATCGATGGCAACTTGCAGTGCAAGAGCAACCAGCCGGCGCCGACCGGCGGTCACAACCGGGTAGCAGGCAACAAGGAAGATCAGTGCGCCAGGCTGTGACTTTCAGCCTGTAGGTTTGTTGGCTTCACGCCCGCGTCGAGCCGAAATGCCCGGCGCGGGCTGTTTCGTATCTGGCCCAGCGTATTGAATTCAGCCGTCAGGCTCAGCGCAGCCGCACCCGTCCCCCGGGATCGAAGCGCCACGGTGCCTCGATGCGCAGCAACTCAACCTGTTGGCGCAGTTCGGGTGAAAAAGGCGGGTAGGGCGCGGCCAGTTCGACGATCCGCCGCGCCGCGCTATCCAGTTCGGCATTGCCGGACGAGCGGAGAACGCGCACGCTCCGCAGGCTGCCGTCGGCGCGGATCGCAATCTCCAGCAGGGGGCCGGTGCTCAAATTCAGCCGCCGGGCCGCGTCGGGAAAGTTCGTCTCGCCGACCCGCGTGACCTTGCGCGCCCAGTCGGCAGCGTAAAACCCGGCCAGCGAGCGGCTGTCGGCGAGGCTGACCCGTTGTTCGCGGGCAGCGCGACTCGCCCGTTGCTGGGTTTCCGCGTCCAGGCTGGCGATCTGGCCCAACAGGGCAGCGCTGTCCAGCCGGCCGCTGCGCCCACCTGCCCCCCTAACTCCCCCGCGTCCGGAACGCTCCATCTGTTGGGCAGCCGGTTTTTTGACAGGCACGCGCGGAGTTTCCGCTGGCGTGAATGGTGGCGCTGGCGACGGATTGACCCCGGGGGGCTTGACGTCCGGTTCTGCTGCTGCCTTGTGCCGGGAGGAAACAACCGGTTTAGCCGGCGTCGCCGCTGGCTTGTCCGCTTTCGGCGGTGCAACCGGTTTCACCGGCTTTACCGCGACGGGCGGCGCAGGCGTGATTTTAGCCACCGGTGACGGCTTGATCGGCCTGGCCGCCGGCGCGACCGGTTTTGAGGCTGGCCGGACGGCGGCCGCAGGTTTGGGTGGTGGGACTGTTGCCGGTGGTGGGGGTACCGGAACGGGAGCGGACGGCGCGACCGGTGCGGGTTCCGCCGGTGGGGGTGCCGGTTCTGGAACGACGACGGCCGGGGATTCCGTCGGCCCCGGGGCGGTGATGGGCGGGGGAAGGTTCGGTTGCGCTATCGGCGGCAGGAGTGCTACCTCGAACCGCACAGTTTGGGGATGACGGAGCGACCAGCCCTCGGCTGGGGTGCCCAGCAGCAGTGCGGCGTGCAGGCCAAGTGCCAGCAGCAGCGCCAGCGCCAGCCGCTGGGCTTGTTCCATAGCGCGGGCAGTGCCGTTCATCCAGCGCCAGCGCTCGTCACCATCGCACGTGCCGTTCGATGGCGGCCATCAGTTCGCCGCCGATATCCAGCCCGAACTGGGCGTCCAGTTCCCGCGCGCAGGTGGGGCTGGTGACGTTGATTTCCGTCAGATAATCGCCGATCACGTCCAGACCGACGAACAACAGACCCATCTCTCGCAGCGTTGGAGCGACCTGCGTGCAGATCCAGCGGTCGCGTTCGTTGAGCGGAACGCCTTCGCCGCGACCGCCCGCTGCCAGGTTGGCCCGGGTCTCGCCAGCCTGCGGAATCCGTGCCAGGGCGTAGGGAACCGGCTCGCCATCTATGAGCAAAATGCGCTTGTCGCCGGCCGTCACTTCCGGGATGTAGCGCTGCGCCATGGTCAGGCGCCGGCCATGGGCGGTCAACGTCTCCAGAATGACATTGAGGTTGGGATCGTCCTGCCGCAACCGGAACACCGACGCGCCGCCCATGCCGTCCAGCGGTTTGACCACCATGTCGGCGTGTTCGTCCAGAAAGGCTTTGAGTCGCGCCGGCTCCCGGCTGACCAGGGTCGGCGGACAGCAATGCGGGAAATTCAGGGCGAAGAATTTTTCGTTAGCGTCGCGCAGGCTGCGTGGCTGGTTGACCACCAGCGTCCCGGCCTTTTCGGCCAGTTCCAGCAGGTAGGTGGTGTAGATGTACTCCATGTCGAAAGGCGGGTCCTTGCGCATCAGGATCACATCCAGTTCCGCCAGCGGCAGTTCCCCCTCGCCGTGGAAGGCGAACCAGCCGTGTTTGTCGTCCTTGACGCTTAGCAGCCGACTCCAGCCCAATGCCTCGTTGCCCCGGGCATACAGATCGGCCTGCTCGAAGTAGTGCAACTCCCAGCCGCGGGTCTGGGCGGCCAGCAGCATGGCGAAAGTGGTGTCTTTTTTGATCGTGATGGTGGCGATGGGATCCATCACCACGCCAAGCTTGAGGGTCATGGTCGGCCGGTCCGTGAGGTTGGCAACCCCGCTTCAAGCCGTCAGCGGGCGGAGCGGAGGGCGGTTACAGGGAACTAAATGGAGAAGATGCTGTTTCCAGCATGGCATCCTCGCCGCTAGTATGCTAAAAATTACACCAAAAACACTAATGCGCTGTTTTGACCCCGCGCAGCGGCCATTCGCTCCAAATCCCGTTCAGAGGACAGTTCTGTGGCAGATGCGGCAACTTCTACTTCCGCGGCGCCTCTTCCGCTGCATCCCTTTGATATTCTGCTGCAACTGGACCAGCGCGTTCGCGAACGGATACCGGTTGCGGCGGTCAGCGCCCGGTTGTCGGAAATTCGTGGGCGGCTGGCGTTGCGGCTTGGTTCCTGGAATCTACTGTTTTCCATGGACGATGTGGCCGAGATTGTCCCACTGCTGCGCATCACCCAGGTGCCAGGCGTCAAGCGCTGGTTGCTGGGTATCGCCAACCTGCGCGGCAAGGTGATCTCGGTCTCCGATTTGCGGGATTTTCTAACCGGCCGGCCCACGCCGCAACTGCCGAGCAGCCAAGTGGTCGTGGTCCGTGCGGGCGGGTGGGATTATGGCCTGCTGGTGGACGAAGTGATTGGGATGCGGCATTTCGGACCGCAGCATCGGCTGGCCGCGATGGATAGCGTGGAGGAGGGTCTGCGCCCCTACGTCGCCGAGGCATTTTTGAACGATGGTCAGTACTGGTTGGCCTTCAACGCCGGCAAATTGCTGGCGGATCCTGGATTTCTGCAAGGGTCCCAGTAAATTTCGAGTGTTCCCCCGTCGGGTCCACCGACGGGGCCAACCAGGATATTCAGCCCAATGAGAAATAGAAATGCGTCAATCGCGAGATGATTCGGGTTTGAAAGGTTACTCCGCCACCTATCTGGCGGTGCTGGGCGCGTTGGTGCTATTCATCGTGCTGATGGGCATCATCCTGGTAACCCTGGGACGGCAGAACGCGCAGAACGAGATCTACTTCAAGCTTGCCGGCGAGCAGCGCCTGCTGTCCCGCGCGATCGTGACCGAGGCGCTGGAGGCTGCGCGTGGCAAGGAAACAGCGTTCGCCAGGCTCGAGGACAGCCGCAACCGTTTCGAGCAAGCGCTGAACGATCAGAAAAACGGCAGCGCCGCGCTGGGATTGGCGCCCGCGCCGCCTGCGACGCGGGCCGCTCTGGACGAACTGGAAAACCGCTGGAAGCCAGTCAGGGCCGAGGCCGATACCATCCTGGCCGGACGTGAGCCGGTGATCTCGGTTGGCAATTTCGTACCCTTGCTGGAAAGTTCTCTGACCCAGATGAACACCCTGTCCGACGAAATCGCCAAGAGCCTGGCCAACAACCGGGTTGACACCCGGCAAGTCTACCAGGCCACCCGGCAGTTGCAGTTGGGCGAACAGATCATGGGCGATCTCAAGCGGATGTTGAGCGAGGGTGGGTTGGGCGCCGCCAACGCCGCCGACCGCTTCGGCCGCAACGTCAACCTGTTCGGTCAGGTGCTCAGGGGCATGCGCGACGGCGGGGCGGGTATCGAGCGCGTCAATATTCCCGACAGTGCCAGAAAGCTGACCGAACTGACCGAGCTGTTCAAGTCGCTTGAGACCGAAACCGCGCGCATCGTCGAGAAGTCGCCGGAACTGGTCAAGGTCCAGAACGCCGCCCAGGGCATCGCCAACAAAGGTGACGCCCTGCTCGAGGCGACCAGCCGCCTGCTCGACCAGCATGTCGAGAGCGGCCGCCAATTCCGTGTGCTCGGCATTCCCCTGACCTATCAGGTCGCCTATGGGCTGGGCATGCTCGCCCTGATCCTGCTGGTCGTATTGTTTTACGTGCAAAATCGCGAAAGCCGGCAGCGGCTGCTGGATGCCGAACAGCGCAAGCAGGAAACCGAAGAGCAGAACCGCCGCAACCAGGATGCCATCCTGCAACTGCTCGACGAACTGGGCAATCTGGCCGAGGGCGATCTGACCGTGCAGGCCAGCGTGACCGAAGACATCACCGGCGCGATTGCCGACTCAGTCAATTATGCCATCGAAGCGCTGCGCGACCTGGTGTCCACCATCAATAATACCTCGGGGCTGGTCGCCGCCGCCGTGCAGGAAACCAGCGCCATCGCCGACGGTCTGGCCAAGTCCAGCGAAATTCAGGCGCGGCAAATCGAAAACGCCAGCTCCACCGTGACGCAGATGGCCCAGTCCATGGACGAGGTCTCGGCCAAGACGGCCTCCTCCGCCGATGTCGCCGAGAAATCGGTGGGCATCGCCCACGAGGGTGGCGACCGGGTGCGGCGCACCATCCACGGCATGAACACCATCCGCGAGCATATTCAGGATACCTCCAAGCGCATCAAGCGACTGGGCGAATCCTCGCAGGAAATCGGCGACATTGTGGCGCTGATCAACGACATCGCCGACCAGACCAACATTCTGGCGCTGAATGCCGCGATCCAGGCTTCGGCGGCAGGTGACGCCGGCCGTGGCTTCGCGGTGGTCGCCGACGAGGTACAACGACTGGCCGAGCGGTCCAGTAACGCCACCAAGCGCATTGAGACCCTGGTCAAGACGATTCAGGCTGATACCAACGAAGCGGTCATCTCGATGGAAAAAAGCACCGCCGAAGTGGTCGGCGGTGCGGGGCTGGCCGAGAAGGCGGGCGAGGCGCTGGAAGAGATCGAAAAGGTGTCCGCCCGGCTGGCCGAACTGATCGACGAGATTTCCAAGTCGGCCGGCCAGGTGTCGGAAATGGCCTCGCGAGTTTCGACTGCCATGATTTCCATCAACGAAATTACCGGCCAGACCGCCGAAAGCAGCGTGACGACCGCTTCCGCCATCGGCAAATTGCAGCGGCTGGCGCAGGAATTGCGCCAATCGGTGGCCGGTTTCCGTCTGCCCGAATGAATGCGCGACAGACCCGATGAGGTAGCGTGATGATTTCGCATGGTGTCGCCGATCACCGACTGGAACCGGTCAAGGACGATCTCCTGCTGGCCTTGCGGCGGATTCAACTCGATCTGGATACCTATCGCGAAGATCCGCGCGACCCGGCGCCGCTGGAGGCGATTGGCGAAACCATCAGCCAGATTCGGGGCCCGTTGTCAGTATTGGACCATCGGGAGGCCGTCGCGTTTCTGGAGGAAATGCGCACCCTCGTCCAGGAACGGGTGGCGGGACAGATCCAGACCTTCGACCCGGCTCTGGTACGGCAGGCTACCGAACAGTTGGCGGATTATCTGGAGGTTTTCCTGTCTCCGGGCAACCGGCGGCCGGATACGGAACTGTCGAGGATGAGGGAGACCTTGCATCGGGCCCGCCAGCAGGGTGTTGCGTCTGCGATGGACGAGGTGGGATCCACCGCTTCCGCGCTCGCCCTGGAGTTGGCGCAATGGTCGGAACCCGCGACGCCCGCACCGCCCATCGAGCCGGTTCCGGCATTGACGGACGAGGAGATCGCCATCGAACCGCTGGAACTCTCACCGTCACCCGCGAGGGTCGCCAGCCCCGCGCTGGACGTAGACAATCCTATCGCACTGATCGGTCTGGCGGACGGTGATCCGGAATTCGTCGAGGTATTTTTGGAGGAAGCGCTTGGCGAACTGGCCGCCATTCGGGAACAACTGGCGATCTGGCGGGCGCATCCAGAGGATCAGCAGGCGCTGACCAACCTGCGGCGGTCTTTTCACACGCTCAAGGGCAGCGGCCGCATGGTCGGTGCGACCGTGATTGGCGATTTCGCCTGGGAGTTCGAGAATCTGTTGAATCAGGTGTTGAGTGGCGCTCAGGATCCTGATCCGGCCATTGCCGCCGCCGTCGCAGCGGCGGTCGAAGCCTTGGCGCCGCTGGTCGGCGAGGTTCCACTTCGTGGGGGCGAACTGGCGGCTTTGCCGGCGCTGGTCGAGCAGGCGCGGGCATTACAGCACGCCGCGCTGGAACTCGTGCCGCCGCCGTCCGGTTTGGCGATCCCGCCAGGGATCGATCTGGAATTCGTCGAAGTGTTTCTGGAGGAAGCTCGGGGCGAACTGGCTACCCTGCGAAAACATCAGGCGGTCTGGCGGCAGAATCTGGCCGACCGTCCGGCGCTGACGGCGCTTCGCCGTGCCTTCCACACCCTTAAGGGCAGCGGTCGCGTCGTGGGCGCGACCGTGATTGGCGATTTCGCCGGATGTTTCGAAAATCTGTTGAATCATGTCCTGAACGGCGCGTTGGCTACTTCGCCCGCCGTCGCTGATCTGATCGGCGAAGCGATAGCCGCACTGGAGCCGCTGGAACCGTTGGTTGGCGATGTGGCGACCGTAAGCCAGGATGCCTTGGCCACGTTGAACCGACTGGTCGCGAGCGCCGAGGCGCTGTTGCGGGAACCGCTGGCCGAAGCGGTCCCGGCCCCTGCCGAACCGGTCACCGGCACGCTGCCGCCCGCCGTGGCGGTTGCCGCTGCGGAGCGGGTACCGGTCCAGGAGATGCTGGCTCCACCCGTCATGGAACCGGAGCTGGCACAGATTTTTCAGTATGAAGCCGCCGAAATTCTCGATACCAGCGACGCAATTCTGCAGCAATTGAGCGTCGAGCCTGACCGGCCTGGATTGCTGGACGATCTGCGTCGGCACATGCACACGCTCAAGGGCAGTTCGCGCATGGCGGGCATCATGATGGTCGGCGATCTGGCCCATGCCGCCGAATCGGTGCTGGACGCGCTGGGCAAGAGCGGGAGGGCTACGCCGCCGGTCGTGTTGGATACCTTGCAACGCGTGCTGGATCGGCTTAACCGGATGCTGGCGGAGGCCGCCGGTGGAACGAGTCCGTCGGCCGCGACCCGTTTAATCGCTGATTTGGACCGACTGGCCGATGCGGTCGCTACCGGCAAACTGGCTGAGGAACTGCCCGTCGTGCTGGTCGCAGTCCCTGAAGAGGCAGCGGTGATTCCGGAACCGCGTTCCCTGCGGCCCATGACCGAACTGGATCAGGAACTGGTCCAGGTGTTTCAGGCCGAGGCCGCCGAGGTGCTCGATTCCAGCGACCTCATTTTGCAGCGGCTGCGCGGCGATCCGGGCAATGTCGAGCTGCTGGGCAATCTGCGCCGCGAGATGCATACGCTCAAGGGCGGTTCGCGCATGGCGGGCATCATGGCGGTCGGTGATTTGGCCCACGCCGCCGAATCGGTGCTGGATGTTCTCGGCAAGGGTGCGGAGGCCGCGACGTCGGCGGTACTGGATACGCTTCAGCGCGCCCTGGACGGTCTCCATCAGATGTTGGCCGAAGTGGCCAATGGTGCCCGGCCGCCACCGCCGCAGGCGTTGATTGGCGAACTGCAAGAGGTGTTGGGCGACATGCCGGCGCCGCTGCCTCCGCCGGCCGCGCCAACCGCCGCGCCGAAGCTCATTTCAATCACCGCGCCGGTGCGACCGGTGGAAAGAGCCACTCCCGCACCGGTGGCCGCGCCCGCCGACACTATTCGGGTCAGCGCCGCGCTGCTCAATACCCTGGTCAACCAGATGGGCGAAAGCAGCATCTTCCGCGCCCGCATTGATCAGGGCGTCGGTGCCATGAGTTTCAACCTCGGCGAACTGGAGCAGACCATTTCGCGGCTGCGCCGCCAAATTACCGGTCTCGCCACTCAGGCCGAGGCCCGCATTCAGTCGCGGCTGGATCAGGGCGTCACGGCGCATCAACAGGAATTCGATCCCCTGGAGCTGGATCGTTTCACTGAATTGCAGCAGGTGAGCCGGTCGCTGATGGAAATCGCTGATGACCTGGGCAACATCGGCAACACCCTGGAGGAATATGCCCGGGACATTGCCACGCTGCTCGACCAGCAGAGTAAGGTCAACAAGGAAATCCAGCAGGGTTTGATGCGCACTGGCATGGTGCGGTTTGGCACCATCATCCCGCGGTTGCGGCGGGTCGTGCGGCAGGCGGCACAGGAATTGGGCAAGCGGGCGGAGTTGCTGGTTGGGGGCGAGGAGTCGGAAGTCGACCGCAACGTACTGGAAAACATCGTGGCGCCGCTCGAGCATATGCTGCGCAATTCGCTAGCGCATGGCATCGAAACGCCAGAACAGCGCCGCGCGGCCGGCAAATCCGAGATTGGCACCATCAGCCTCAGCCTGCGTCGGGAAGGCGCGGAACTGGTGCTGGAACTGGGCGACGATGGCGGTGGCCTCAACTTCGACGCCATCCGGGCCAAGGGCGAGGAAAAGGGACTGCTGCTGCCCGGCCAGCCCGCGATCCAGGAGGAACTGATCGCTCTGTTGCTGCGTCCCGGTTTTTCCACCGCCGCCACGGTGACCCAGATTTCCGGGCGTGGAGTCGGCATGGATGTGGTCAACGAGGCGATTCGGACCATGCGTGGCGCCCTGCTCATTCAGACCGAGCCAGGCCAGGGGACCCGCTTCATCATTCGCCTGCCATTCTCGCTATCGGTCACGCAGGCCCTGTTGGCGCGGGCTGGCGACAGCCTGTTCGCCATTCCCCTGCTCAGCATCGAGCTGGTCACGCGGCTCAACGAAAAGGAGTTCCAGGCCTATCTGACCGGCGAGCAGGTTCAGCACTTGCATGGCGGCCGTGGTTATCCGATTCATAACCTGGGCATTTTGATTGGCAACGAACAGGTCCTGCCGTTCGAAGAAGACGTGGATCGCCGGCCGCCCGTGCTGCTGTTCCGCAGTGCGGAGGCCAGCGCTGCCCTGCAGGTCGAGGCGGTGCAAGGCAATCAGGAAATCATCGTCAAGCCGATTGGTCCCCAGTTCGACGGCGTGCCCGGCATTTCCGGCGCTGCTGTACTGGGCGATGGCCGGGTGGTGGTGGTGCTGGAACTGGCGGCGCTGGTGCGCAATATCGGCTCCCAGGCCCAGAAGCAGACGGAAAGCCGTGCATTGCGCGCGGCGCGGCAGGAGGCGCGGCCGGAGAAACTCAGCGTCATGGTCATTGACGATTCGATCACCATGCGCAAGGTAACCAGCAGGATTCTGGAACGTCACAACATGCGGGTCATCACCGCCAAGGATGGTCTGGACGCCGTGGCGATGTTGCAGACCCAGGTGCCCGACCTGGCGATTCTCGACATCGAGATGCCACGCATGGACGGTCTCGAAGTGTTGGCTCACGTTCGCAACCAGCCTGCTCTGTCGCATCTGCCGATTATCATGGTGACTTCGCGCGGCGGCGACAAGCACCGCAATCGGGCCATGAAGCTGGGCGTCAACGATTATCTGACCAAACCTTATCAGGAAGAGCAGTTGATGCAGGCGATTCGCAAGATATTCGGCGAGCGCGCCCTGGAGTTGATTACCTGAGACGGTCGGGCCGGGTCCGGATCGCCGGAGCCGGTTCCGTGCCGCCCGTTTCCTGGACACCGTTATGGAAGCTTCCTCCAATCTCCGTTGTTTGTTGATCGCGGTACAGGGTGGGCAGGTCATCCTGCCTAACAGTCTCGTCGCCGAGGTGTTACCCTTCGCCACCCCGTTGCGGATCGAAGCGGCGCCGCAGTGGGTGGTCGGCGCCATGCTATGGCGCAATCTGACCACGCCGCTGATCAGCCTGGGACAGTTGATTTTTCGGGTGGCGCCTGATACCGATCTCAACTCGCGGATTATCATCCTCAATACCCTGGGTTCGGACTCCCAGTTGCCGCATTTCGGCTTGCTGGGCACTTCGGCGCCGCGGCCGGTCAACTTGCAACGCTCCGAAATCAGTCTGGATCCCGACGTTGCTGAAACCGATCCGCGCGAGCCGGGCATTTTGAGCCGGGCGCGTTATCAGGATCAGCCAGTCCTCATTCCGGATCTGGACGCTATCGAGGCAGTATTGCAACCCCTGGTCCGCCGGGCCTGACCGGCGCGGAGAGCGCGTTCGATCCTCATGCGGTTGAGTACGATCAAACTGGCAGGGTTCAAATCATTTGTGGACCCTACCGTGCTGCATTTGCCCGGCGACTTGGTCGGTATCGTCGGTCCCAACGGCTGCGGCAAATCCAACATCATTGACGCGGTGCGCTGGGTGATGGGCGAAAGCTCGGCTCGCAGTCTGCGCGGCGAGAGCATGAGCGACGTGATCTTCAACGGCTCGGCCAGTCGCAAGCCCGTCGGGCAAGCCTCCGTCGAACTGGTCTTCGACAACAGCCAGGGCCGGCTGGGCGGACCTTGGGCCAGTTACGGCGAAATCGCCATCCGGCGGGTGGTCAGCCGCGACGGCCAGTCCAGCTATTTTCTCAACGGTACGCGCTGCCGGCGCCGCGACATCGCCGATATTTTTCTGGGTACCGGCCTGGGGCCGCGCAGCTATGCCATCATCGAGCAGGGCATGATTTCGCGGGTGATCGAGGCCCGGCCGGAGGAACTGCGGGTG
>JAGTSD010000170.1 GCA_018262135.1 Pseudomonadota bacterium
GCGACTTCGATGAGTTTTTTCTTGTGGGTCATGGCGCGCCACCCAGCAAGCTGGCCAGTCCCGCGTGGACAACTTCCGCATCGGCTGGCGAGAGTTTCCCGAGCTGGCCACGCACCCAACGATGATCGAGGGTAAAGAGCTTGAAGCGCACCTTGGATGGCGCGGGCAAGCCAGCGGCAGCCAGATCGGTGAGGGGACAGTCGAGCGGCCAGGGCGCATTGGCCTGAGAGGTAATCATGGCCATCACCGAATGACCGGCCGGCGTGTTGAAAGCCACTGGGTCCGAGAGCACCAGCGCGGGGCGGTTCTTGGTCGCGTTGCGGTCGGTAAACGGGAAAGGCACGCGCACCACCGCAAAGCGGTCAAAGCTCACGGTACGCCTCCTCGTCGGCGCTGCCGGCCCATTCGCTCAGCGTGCCTTCGACGGCGCGCAAATATTCGATGTCCAGCGGCTGCACGCGGCGCACCGTTGCCGTCCCGTCCACGCCGACTTCCCACGCAATCAGGTCACCCGGCGCAACGTGCAGCGCGGCGCGAATGTCCTGCGGAATGGTGGTTTGGCCCTTGGCCGTGATTTTGGCGACAGCGAACATGGCATTTCCTCCGGTAATGCAATTCTTACTTTCTTAACTGTACAGAGCGGATTCCGGGGGATCAAGAAATGTAGATCGGGTTAGCGAAGCGTCACCCGACAAGCCGACCGTCGTCGCCGACCATCGGGTTACGGCCTGATGGCCTGACCCGAGAGCTAATGGCACTGTGGCTTGGAGTAACCTGGTAATGAGGTCAGGGGTCATACGGTCAGACAGTTGAAGGCAGGATGCTCTGGTAACGAACTGGCGCGGGACGTCGTGGGGATAATCGAATTGGCGGTGGTCGCGCGCGGCCGCGCCGAGGCTCCGGAGCCTGGTCGACAAGGTGTTCGAACGGTTGGAAAAGTCCGGAATGCAGTACTCGACGCTGGAGTTGGCCCCGGTCCCGGCGTTCGGGCCTTTTGATGCCGCGTGGGAAGGGACCACCGAGGCCACGGTCAACGACCGGCCGCTGGAGCTGCGCCTGGTGATCGGGCGGCGTCCGGATGCTTGGTTCGTGTTCACCCTCCAAGGGGTTTTGCGGGCGGTGGTGGCCGACGTGTGGGCCGTGAACCGGCGGGCGTTGGAGATCATGTCCGGCCGGTTGGCCACGCCCGATCATCCAAAAGCGCCGTGGATTGCCGACGCCATCGAAGCGGCGCAACGATCATCCTGATTCACCTCAAGTCATTCGGCCAACTAATGACGTTTGCAAGCATGATAGGATATTGATCAACGTAGTCCTCCATCGATCAATTTTCCTGTTTTTGCCATGGTTAACGTTGCTGAATCATTGAACGCCGACGGCGCCGAGCGCGTGCCGCTCAAAATCTTCACCGAAAAGGCGTACCTGGATTATTCCATGTACGTCATCCTCGACCGGGCGCTGCCGCATATCGGCGACGGGCTGAAACCGGTGCAACGGCGCATCGTCTACGCCATGTCGGAACTCGGGCTGTCGGCCAACGCCAAGCATAAAAAATCCGCCCGCACGATCGGCGACGTTTTAGGCAAGTACCACCCACACGGCGATCTGGCCTGTTACGAAGCGATGGTGCTGATGGCCCAGCCCTTTTCCTACCGCTATCCACTGGTGGACGGGCAGGGCAACTGGGGTTCGCCGGACGATCCCAAATCCTTCGCCGCCATGCGCTACACCGAGGCGCGGCTGTCGCCGTTCGCGCAAGTGCTGCTGGCCGAACTCGGTCAGGGCACGGTGGACTGGATGCCCAACTTCGACGGAACGCTGGAGGAGCCGGTGCTGCTGCCGGCCCGGTTGCCGAACGTGCTGCTGAATGGCGCGACCGGCATCGCCGTCGGTATGGCCACCGACATCCCGCCGCACAATCTCGGCGAAATCGCTGCCGCCTGCATTCATCTACTGGATCATCCCGATTGCGATGTGGATGCCCTGTGCGAACTGGTTCCAGCGCCGGACTTTCCCGGCGGCGCCGAGATCATCACGCCGCGCGAGGAACTGCGGAAGCTGTACCAGACCGGCAACGGCGCGGTGCGGATGCGCGCGCGCTTCGAGCGGGAAAACGGCGACGTGGTGATCACCGCCCTGCCGCATCAGGTGTCCGGGGCGCGGCTCATGGAGCAGATCGCTGCCCAAATGCGGGATAAGAAGCTGCCGATGGTTGAGGACCTGCGCGACGAGTCTGACCATGAGAACCCGACCCGGCTGGTCCTGGCGCTGCGTTCGAACCGGGTGGATGTGGATCTGCTCATGGATCACCTGTTCGCCACTACCGACCTGGAAAAGAGCTGCCGGGTCAACCTGAATATGATCGGTCTGGATGGCCGGCCCCAAGTCAAAAACCTCAAGCAGATTCTCGAAGAATGGCTGCAATACCGCGTCGCCACCGTGCGCCGCCGGCTGGAATTTCGGCTGGGTCAGGTCGAACAGCGCCTGCACATTCTGGACGGCTTGCTGATCGCCTATCTCAATCTGGACGAGGTGATCCGCATTCTGCGCACCGAGGATAAGCCCAAGCCCGTGCTGATGGCCCGCTTCCAACTGTCCGACGTTCAGGCCGAGGCGATTCTGGAAACCAAGTTGCGCCATCTGGCCCGGCTGGAGGAAATGAAACTGCGCGGCGAACAGGACGAATTACGCCAGGAACAGGAACAGTTGCAACAGTTGCTCGGCTCGGAAAAACGATTGAAGGCGATGATCCGCAAGGAAATTCAGGATGACGCCAAGCGGTATGCCGACCCCCGGCGCTGCCCGCTGGTGGAACGACGGGCGGCGCAGGCTCTGGATGAAACCAGCCTGACGCCGAGCGAGCCGATGGTGGTGGTGCTCTCGCAAAAAGGCTGGGTGCGAGCGGCCAAGGGCCGTGAGATTGATGCAGAGGCGCTGAGCTACAAGGCCGGCGACAGTTTCCTGGCCCAGGCGCAGGGCCGCAGCAATCAGTCGGCGGTGTTCCTGGACACCACCGGCCGGACCTACACCCTGCCGGTGGCCGGACTGGCCTCGGCGCGGGGTTACGGCGAGCCCCTGACCGGTAAGCTCAGTCCGCCAGATGGGGCCAATTTCGTCAGCGTGCTGCTGGGCAATCCCGAGGATCTCTACCTGCTGGCGACCGACGCCGGCTACGGTTTCATCTGCTCCTTTGATGACCTGGTGAGTCGCAACAAGGCGGGCAAGCTGGTGCTGACCGTACCGGAAGGGGCGCGCGTCCTGCCGCCCTTGCCGGTCACGGGGCTGGAAACCGACCGGCTGGCGGCGGTCGGCAGCGGCGGGCGGCTGTTGCTATTCCTCGTCAAGGATTTGCCGCGCCTGCCCAAGGGCAAGGGCAACAAGATTCTCGACCTGCCTGGTGAGGAGCGGCTGGTCGCTCTGACCCTCGTGCCGCCCGAACGAGGCATCGTACTCACCGCGGGCAAGCGGGACTTGAAACTCAAGCCGACGGATCTGGAAAATTACGCTGGGGACCGGGGCCGCCGGGGTAAACCGTTGCCGCGCGGCTTTCAGCGGGTGGAACGGGTCGCCGTGGCTGAGTGAGTCCGCCACCACCATAGCCGATAGCTCAGCAACAGCGCCAGTATCCCCGCGTAAAGCAGCGGTTCGGAGAGGTCGGCCTTGACCAGCCACAGATAGTGCAGCACGCCGAGCGCGCCGATCAGGTAAACCAGCCGGTGCAGTCCCTGCCAGTTTCGCCCCAACCGTTTCATCATCCCGCCGGTGGAAGTCACCGCCAGCGGGATCAGGGAGACATAAAAGAAGGCGAACAGCCCCAACAGGCGCCGGAATCGTTGCAACCCGTTCCAGCCGGTCAGTCGCCGCAGTGGTGTCACCGCCAGCGTCAATAGCAGAAAGCGCAGGCTCCAGTCGCCGGTGCGATGGCTGAGGGTCTCAACCGGATTGGCGCCCAGTTGATCCCGCCAGGCTAGCCAGGCCAGCCAGACCAGCGGCAGCAGGCTGGTGGCGAACACGAGGGGTTTGCCCAGGCGCGAGATGAAACAGTGAAGTCGCGGCGGCATCGGAAGGGGACAAGGTTTCGGAAAGAGGATCGGTTGCTCTGGTAATCGGAACCTGCACGCCTGGCAAGTTCCCCGCGTTGATCCCGCCAGCGCGGGCACAAAAAAGCCGGGGTTCGGGGCCCCGGCTAATAACCACCAAAGGAAGGTGTGGAGAAGAACAACATCCAAATGATGTCTGATACACAGAGTAAGCGATTTTGTTGCAGCGCGTCAAGTATTTTTTGCAACGCACAAAAAAGCCGAGGCAACTTGGCTACCTCGGCAAAGAACCACCAAAGGAGGATTGAAGAACAACATTCACAATGAATGTTGCGATGCAGTATAGAGGCCATGCTGCACTGCGTCAAGCGGTTTTTGAGAATTTCTTGCATAAAAACAGGCAATGCCTTATGCAAACTGGTTTTTAAACCAGGTTCAAAACCTCAGAATCCGGCTCGAAAGACCTCCGCGCCGGCTTTGGGCCATTTCTCAACCATGT
Source organism: Pseudomonadota bacterium (assembly GCA_018262135.1). Lineage (GTDB taxonomy): Bacteria > Pseudomonadota > Gammaproteobacteria > Competibacterales > Competibacteraceae > Contendibacter. The sequence continues at coordinate 4,540 of JAGTSD010000170.1, forward strand.
CGCAACACGAGCTTGCCCAGTTGTTCGGCAGCCAACAGCCGCTGGTGGGCGGCCACCGCATCGTCGAGGGCGAAAACCTGATCCAGCGCCGGTTCGATACGGTGGGTTTCGACAAAGCGCAGCATGGCCGCGAATTCGGCGGGCGAGCCCATGGTGGAGCCGATGATGTACGCCTGCCGGAAAAACAGCTTGGCCATCTCCAGGCCGGTTGGCGGATTGCCTGCCGTGGCGCCATAGATCACCAGCCGCCCGCCGGGTCGCAACACCGAAAAACACCCGGCGAATGCAGGGCCGCCAGTGCCATCCACCACCACATCCACCCCGCCGGTGAGCTCGGCCAGCCGCTTGGCCCAGTCGCTCTCGCGATAGTTGACTCCGCCCGCCGCGCCCATGCGTTGGGCCTGTTCCAGTTTGGCGTCGTTGCCGCTGGTCACGAACACCCGCGCGCCCAGCGCCACGGCCCATTTCAGGGCAAACGTCGCCACGCCGCCGCCAATGCCGGTCACCAGCACCGTTTCCCCGGCCTGCGCCGCGCCCTGGGTCATCAGCGCCCGCCAGGACGTTAGACCGGCCAGGGGGAGCGCCGCCGCCTGCTCCCAGTTCAGATGCGCCGGCTTGGGAAACACGTGGCCAGCCGGAACGCAGAGATAGTCGGCGAACGTGCCGGGGTCCGGCATCCCCAATATGTGAAAGATGGGACTGGGAAAGCGGGGGTTTTCGCCCCAGTCATAGGCGGGATAAATCACGACCTCCTGGCCCAGACAATCCTGTGGGACTTCGGGGCCGACCCAATCCACCACGCCCGCGCCGTCCGAACCCAGGATGGATGGCAGCCGGATCTTCGGATACTGGCCGAGGGTGATCCAGACATCGCGGCGATTGAGCGCCGAGGCGTGCAGGCGCACCCGGACCTGGCCCGGACCGGGTTCCGGCGTGGTGACCTCACTGACGCGCAATTGCTCGGGTCCGCCGATTTGCTCGAGGATAACGGCTTTCATGGGGCAAACTCCTTAGTTAGTGTAGGTGATTCAAGCAGGCAAGACGGGTTGATCGGCCATGCTGGCCGCCAGTTCGGCGAACAGGCGCAAGGTCTCCTCGGCTTCAGCCACATTCAGGCGTTCGAGGGCATAACCGACGTGAACGATGACGTAATCGCCCACCGCCACCTCGTCCAGCAGGGCGGTGGAGATGGCCTTGCGGATGCCGCCCAATTCGACGATGGCGGTTTCATTGCCCGAAATTTCGACGACTTGCGCGGGGATGGCTAGACACATACGAGAACCTCATCACTCAAACAGAAACCTGCATCGCAACCCAAGCCTGTCCCAGGCTCAGGCCGCCATCGTTCGGCGGCGCCTGATGAGCCTCGTAAACGTGCAGGCCATTCCGCTCCAATCGGCTTCGCACCTGAATGCTCAGCAGGCGATTGAGAAAACAGCCGCCGCCCAGGGCGATGTCGGGCGCCGCTTCCCGCCGTGCGGCTTGCGCGACCCAATCCGCCAGGGCCAGCGCCAGGGTAGCGTGAAACCGGGCCGCGCCGCAGGCGGGTTCAGCGGCATGATCCGCCAGCCAGGCCAGCAACGGCAACAGGTCGAGTTGACCGTTCACCATTAAATGATAGCCATCGGCGAGCGGTTCAGCGGGACCGTAAGCCGCCGCGAGCGCTTCCAGCTCCATCGCCGCCTGTCCCTCGTAATCGCTGGCCCGGCGCAGGCCGAGCAAGGCGGTGGCGGCATCGAACAGCCGTCCGGCGCTGCTGGTCAGCGGACAGTGCGCCTGTTCCTCTTGGGCCAGCAGCCGTCGAACCGGCTCCGCCAGTGGACCGGGAAAGCGGCGCGGGATTTCCTCGCCCCGACCGAGCGCGTGCAACGCAGCGGCGGCCATCCGCCACGGTTCGCGGGCAGCGCGGTCGCCGCCGGGCAATGGCAGAGGGCGCAGATGACCGAGGCGGCGATAACTCGCGCCGTCCACCCGCAGCAATTCCCCGCCCCAGGAACCCCCATCATCCCCCAGTCCCACCCCGTCCAGCGCCAGCCCCAGCACCGGTGGGTTCAGGCCGTGTTCGGCGGCGATGGCGGCGATGTGGGCGTGATGGTGTTGCACGGTCACGCCGGGCAGCCCCCGTTCGGCGGCAAAAGCGGCGGCAAAGCGGCTGCTGAAAAAATCCGGGTGCCGGTCGCAGGCCACCCGTTCCGGGACGATACGCAGGGTATCCAGCAACCGCTCGACCATTTCCTCCAGGGCGCGACAGGCGGCGGGGTTGTCGAGATCGCCAATGTGCGGCGACAAATAAGCCTGGGCGTCGCGGGTCAGGCAAACGGTATTTTTCAGCCAGCCGCCGCAGGCCAGCAACGAGGGGCCGGCAGTGGGTAGGGCGATGCGGCGCGGGACGTAACCCCGGGCGCGGCGCACAAACGTCGTCCCGGTGGGGCGGACCAGTAACACGCTGTCATCGCAGCGGGCGACAATGGCCCGGTCGTGGGTGAGAAAGCCTTCGGCGATGCCGGCCAGTCGGGCAAAAGCCTCCTCGTCAGCGATGACCAGCGGTTCGCCGCCGGGGTTGGCGCTGGTCATCACCAGCAGCAGCGGCCACGGTTGCGTCAGCCAGTCGCAGCCGTCGGGCCGCCCGGCGGCTTCGTGGAACAGTAGGTAGTGCAATGGTGTGTAGGGCAGCATGACACCGAACTGGTCCATGCCGGGGGCGATGCCGGGCAATTCGGCGTCCACACCTGTCCGCAAGCGCAGCAGCACGATGGGCCGCTCCGGCGTTTCCAGCAACCGCTGTTCATCCTCATTGCACTCGACCCACGGCGCGAGCGAGGCGAGATTGGCAGCCATGACCGCGAACGGCTTGGCCTCGCGCTGCTTGCGCTGGCGCAGCCGGGCGACTGCGGCGGCATTGCGGGCATCGCAGGCCAGATGGAATCCCCCCAGCCCCTTGAGCGCCACAATAGCGCCGTTCCGCAACTGCTCCAGCGTGGCGGCGATGGCATCGGCGACAGCAAGCGGACTGCCCCCGGCATCGCGCAGGCTCAGGCGCGGCCCGCACGCCGGACAGGCCACCGGCTGGGCGTGAAAGCGGCGGTCGGCGGGATCGTGGTATTCGCGGGCGCAGGCCGGACAGAGCGGAAAGCCGGCCATGCTGGTATTGGGCCGGTCGTAGGGAATGGCGCGGGTGATAGTGTAGCGCGGGCCGCAATGGGTGCAGTTGATGAAGGGATAGCGGTAGCGGCGGTCGGCGGGATCGAACAGCTCGGCCAGGCAGGCGGTGCAAACGGCGGCATCGGGCGTGATTTCGGCTAGAACCGGACCGGCGCGGCTGGCGTGGATAGCGAAACCGGCTTCCCCGCTTCGCGCCGGCAGGGCGGTAGTCCGCAACTCGTCAATCCGGGCCAGCGGCGGCGGCTGACGCAGCGCAGCCAGAAACCGCTCCAGCGCCGTCGCCGGACCCTGCGCCTCAATGGCAACGCCGGCGGCGTCGTTGCGCACCCAGCCGCACAGGTTCATCTCATCCGCCAGCCGGTAGACGAAGGGCCGGAAACCGACGCCCTGAACCTGGCCGCAAATCTGGATCGCCAGCCGGATCGAATCCACCATGGCAACGCCGGTCAGCCGCTCATGCTTCCAGCCGAGCGCGCGCCTCAGCCAGCCGCGCCTCCAGCTTCTCGACCTGCCGCCGCAGCACCGCACGCCGCTCGGCTCGCAGCCAGTCCAGCCAGGCGGTCAGCCCTTCGCCGGTGCGCGCCGACAGTTGCAAGACGACGAGGTCGGGATTGATGCGCCGGGCGTATTCGAGACATTGCTCGACATCGAAATCCAGATGGGGCAGCAAGTCGGTCTTGTTGAGCAGGAGCAGATCGGCGGCGGCGAACATGTTGGGATACTTGAGCGGCTTGTCCTCGCCTTCGGTCACGGATAGTACGACGACTTTGTGCGCCTCGCCCAGATCGAAACCGGCCGGGCAGACCAGATTGCCGACGTTCTCGATGAACAGCACTCCCCCTTCGGATAGCGCCAGGGCTTCGAGG
>JAGTSD010000171.1 GCA_018262135.1 Pseudomonadota bacterium
GGCCGGCATCGAACAGCAGTTCAAGATCACCCCGGCGCAATTGGAAGCGGCCATCACCCCACGCACCAAGCTGGTGGTGATCAATAGCCCTTCCAATCCGACCGGCGTGGCCTACAGCGCGGCGGAACTGACCGCCCTGGGCGAAGTGCTGCGCCGGCATCCCCAAGCTTACATCGCCACCGACGACATCTACGAACATATCCTGTGGACCGAGGAGAAATTTCACAACATCCTCGACGTCTGCCCGGATTTGTACGACCGGACCATCGTGTTGAACGGCGTGTCGAAGGTGTACTCGATGACCGGCTGGCGGATTGGCTACTGCGGTGGGCCGAAGGATTTGATCGAGGCGATGACCAACATTCAGTCGCAGAGCACGTCCAACCCGACTTCGATTTCCCAGGTCGCGGCGGAAGCGGGTCTGAACGGCGACCAGTCCTGCATCGGGGTGATGAACAAGGCGTTCAAGGAGCGGCACGACTACGTTTACGCTGGCTTGAAAGCGATGAATGGCGTCGAAGTGGCGCCGGCGGACGGGACGTTCTACATCTTCCCCAGCTTCCAGAAGACGATCGAACGGCTGGGATTGCCCAACGACATCGCCTTCGCGGAGCTGCTGCTCAACGAGGTTGGCGTGGCGGTGGTGCCGGGTTCGGCGTTTGGCGCGGAAGGCTGCGCCCGCATCTCCTTCGCGACCAGCATGAACAACCTGGTCAAGGCGCTGGAGCGCATCGGTCGGGTGATCGCCGGCTGAGTCAGGATTGACAGAGCGGATGGAGATCAATAGAATCCCCGCTCTCTTATATTCCCCAGTAGCTCAGTCGGTAGAGCAGGTGACTGTTAATCACCGGGTCCGTGGTTCGAGTCCGCGCTGGGGAGCCAAACAAAACAAAGGCTTACCGAACTCAGTCCGGTAAGCCTTTTTCCGTTGTAAGCACAGTGTAAGCAGTCGGCGCGATTTGGTGGCCTGACCACGTCCGCCCAACTAGGCGGCTCATGCGGGCGCCTCACCATGTCCCGCACCGACTCCGGTTCTTCGGAGGGTTCGGGCGCGGTCGCCGCACAGCCCCGTGTTATGCCACAATAGCATCAATGCCGCACGCCCTGATGTAGCGGCGGGCGCCCGGTCGGGGCAACGCGCCAAGCAAGGGTATCCAAGCAAAGGAGGTCCACGTATGGGTGACACGTCCGACGATCTGGGCGCCCAGCTCAAGGCCGCTGCTGAGCAGAAGGTGGGCGGCAAGGCGCTGACCAGCAAGTTTGGCCTCGATTGCTTCGCCCTAGTGGATAAGTTGCTCAGGACTCTGGACGCGAAGACGGCCGCCGACTACGGCAAGGTCACAGCTACCGCCGACTACACTTGGGGCGACGGGATCATGCTGGACTCCATCCAAGCCGGGGACATCCTCCAGTTCCGCAACCACGTCGTTGACAGCGGCACCTGGAAGTTCGTGAACGGCAAGTGGTTCGAGACCGAGGGCCGGACACAAACCCGCCCGCATCACACCGCGATCGTGCTCGAGGTCGCCAAGAACGGTAGCGTCACCGTGGTAGAACAGAACGTTCAGCCACACCCCAATAAAGTCACACGCAACGTCATCCCAAGGCTGGCCGAGGGCGTAGAGGAGCGGCCCGCCGGCAGCGGGGTGAAGATCAAGCTCAAGGTGACGGGTACGGTGAAAGCCTACCGCCCGGTCCCCAAGCCGAAAAAAGGGGCGAGCCTGCTGCGCCCGCTGGATGAGCCAGCGCCGGGCAGCGGGTGGCGGATGCTGGCGTACTTCATCCCGTCCCAAGGGGGCGCCAAGCGCTCTCCGGGCCCGACCGGGATGGGGGGGACGGCCGCACCTGTGTCGCCAGCCTTTGAGGGGCGGTGGCCGTCCGACGACCTCTCGGCATGACCCATTGGTCGTCGCCGGTCAAGAGCATCGGTAGCTGATTTAACTCGATCAGCCGCGTATCCCTCACTCCCCATACATCGCCTGACACTCACTACGGCTGGGCATCCCCGGCCAGTCGGCCTTGCGCAGGCAATCCTCAAGGTGTTTCATTCATGCCCGCTGAGTCCTTTCCCGTTCAACAGCCTCTCGGTTTACGCCTGCTCGGTAACCAGCGCCAAAATCATCTGCACTACTACCCCCGGAACATCCCCAGACGTGGCCGCTGCTGTTTTGCCAGCAAGTCCCCCCATTAGGCATTTGCAGAAGCTGATCGGCCATTACGGGTGTGGCCAGCGACAGGCAAACTGATTATGCGGCTTTTCGGGAAGGTTCGGGCAGCGTCCGGCCCATGGCCAGCGCCGCGTTGATCCACAGCTTCATCGCGGTTTCCATTTCCCGGACTGCCGCGTGGGGCGTGTCGCCGACCGCGCTACAGCCCGGCAGGTCCGGCGCGATGCAGATAAACGCTTCGCTACCCTCGTCCCAAAACACTTCCAGCGGATACTTGCCGGCGTTCATGCGTCCTCCTCGTAGCGGTTCATCATCGCGATCAGTTGCCGGGCCTGATACTCGGCAATCAGCCCGTTGCGGTTTTGAAAATTCAGGATCGTCGGCTCGCCGTCACGTCCATAAACCCGGTGCGAACCTTCGCCGCCGCGCAGTACGAAGCCGATGCGCTCGGCGGCCTTGCAGGCATCCTCGAAGCGGACAGCTTTCGGATTGCGCCGGATTGCCGTCAGCCGCTTGTCACGCCGCGTCAAGACTGGCTCTCCGGTTCGCCGTCGCAACGTCCAGCTTCACCACCGGCGCGGATGCTTTCAGCCCGGCGCACTTCAGTACGAAATCCTCGATCTGCTTCATCGGCTCGCGTAAATCTTCGATACCAACTTGCACGTAGCCAGCGGTCACGTCGCCGCCGGAACTGTGGTTGAGCAACCGCTTGAGCGTGTACGCCGACAGCGACCGCTCCAGGTGCACGGTAGCGATGCTGGCGAACGTGCGCCGCAGATCGTGACAGCGGAACTCCACGCCGCTGTCTTTGCAAATCGCCAGGATGGACTTGCGATGGTTGAGCAAGTGTCCGCTCTTGTTTTCCGCCGGGAACACGTAGGCGGAAGTCCGGTTTTGCCGGCGGCGCTCCAGCAGTTCGGCCAGCCAGGGACCGACCGGCAACACGTGGGTCCTGTGATTTTTGGTTTCCTCGAAAGTGACCTTGCCAGCGTCCAGGTCTACATCCTTCCAGGTCAACCGCGCGGCTTCCTGCTCGCGGCACCCGGTCAGCAGCACGAAAGCGCAGAAGTCCCGGATGGCATTCTGATGATCGGAATCTTCCGGTTTGTGTTCCAGCGCCGCGAACCACGCCTTGAGTTGATGGGGTTCGATATGCCGGGTTCGGCGTTCGATGCGATGCCATTTCTTCAACGCCGTCAACCGCTGGCAGGGATTCGACGGGATCAGCGGCTCGCCGTCCGGCGTGCTGTACTTTTCCATGGCGAAATTGAGCACGGCCCGCAGAAAGCGGAAATCCCGGTTGGCCGTCGCTTCGCCGCGTTTGCTGGCCTCCTCAAACCGGCGTTCGATCATGGAGCGATTGATAGCAGTCAAGGGTTTGCCGGACCAGTCTGCGAACGTCAGGCGCACCGCCCGCTCGTATTGCCCCAACGTGTTAGCGGTCAGAGTCCGTGATTTCACGAAGGCCTGATAGGCTTCGGCAAAGGTCACACCTTGCAGCTTTTCCGCCTGCTTTTCGGCGTTGACGTTCACGCCCTGCACCAGTTCAGACAGATTCTTGACGGCCAGCTTGCGCGCCTGATCGGGTGTAAGCGGACCGTATTGGCCGAGGGTAACCCGAACGGACTTGCCGGCGACCCGGCGTTGCACGATGAAGGTCTTAGCGCCTTTGGTCACCCGCAGCCCGTATCCAGGTAGCTCGTCATCCCAGTACAATACCTGCCCGGTCTCCGGCAGCGGCAGGCTGTCAATGCTGCGTTTGGTCAGTTTCATCGGCGGTTCCTCGACATAGTGACTACATCCGTTGTAAGCATTTTGTAAGCAGAATGTGGATAACATGTTAAGAAAAAACAGGTTTTTGAACGCGCCACGTTCCGAAACGCCTGCAAAAACCACAGCCGAAACCCAGCCAAATTTGGCGACCCGATAACCGCTTCCGTTGTAAGCACAGTGTAAGCACCGTGTAAGCAGTTGGGTAAGGTTTGTTAAGGCTTATTCTAATATGCTGATAGACCAAGTTCAAGTATCTAAAGGCTTTTTACGGCAAGATAGGGTTTATTCAAAAATGGGAAAGGTAACTGTTAATCACCGGGTCCGTGGTTCGAGTCCGCGCTGGGGAGCCAAAAATCAAGGGGTTAGGCGAAAGCCTAGCCCCTTTTGTTTTGGGCTCCGCGTCATTCCTGGGTAATCGGGCTAAAAATAACGACCAGCCATGGCCATCAAGAAATCCGAACTGTACAGCTCCCTCTGGAAAAGCTGCGACGAACTGCGCGGCGGGATGGACGCCAGCCAGTACAAGGATTACGTACTGGTGTTGCTGTTCGTCAAATATGTTTCCGACAAATACGCCGGCCAGAAGGATGCGCTCCTGGAAGTGCCGGCCGGCGGCGGCTTCGCCGACCTGGCGGCGCTGAAGGGCGACAAGGAGATCGGTGACAAGATCAACAAGATCATCGGCCGACTCGCCGAGGCCAACGACCTCAAGGGCGTGATTGATGTCGCCGACTTCAACGACGACGACAAGCTCGGCAAGGGCAAGGAGATGGTGGATCGCCTCTCCAACCTGATCGCCATCTTCAACACCCCGGCGCTGGATTTTCGCGGCAACCGCGCCGAGGGCGACGACCTGCTGGGCGACGCCTACGAATATCTGATGCGCCACTTCGCCACCGAGTCGGGCAAGAGCAAGGGCCAGTTCTACAC
>JAGTSD010000172.1 GCA_018262135.1 Pseudomonadota bacterium
AGCTTGCCGGCGAGCGATTCCGGGGGAGGAGTTTTCGGTTCCATGGCGGATGGTTTTCTTACGTTCGAGCGAGCAGGGGGGAGAGCGGGAGTCAGCACCCCGCGCTGATTCCCTACTATGAATCACTGCGAATAAAAAACAATAGCGCTGGCCCTCATGGCGGGTAAGAAAAAGGCGGAACATGAGATGGGCATTATCCTCGCGTTCCGCCTCCGCCAGCAGGATGGTCTTGCTTCGAGCCCCCGCGCTGGCCATCGGCGGCCAGCGCGAAACTGCCGTTTATGGGATCACTGGGCTTCGAGATGATAGGAGATAACCCGTTCCACCTCGTTCTTGGAACCCATGATCACCGGGCAACGTTGATGAAGACCGGTGGGCTGCAACTCCATGATCCGCTGGGTGCCAGTGGAAGCCAACCCGCCGGCCTGCTCGACGATGAAACTCATCGGATTGGCTTCGTACATCAGGCGCAGCTTGCCTTCCTGGTTCTTGGAGCGGATCTTGCGATCAATCGGATACAGGAACACACCGCCCCGGCACAATACCCGATGAACGTCGGCGATCATCGCCCCGGCCCAGCGCATGTTGAAATCCTTGCGGCGTGGGCCTTCCTTGCCGGCCAGGCACTCGTCCACATAGCGCCGCACCGGCGGATCCCAGAACCGCGTGTAGGCGGCGTTGATCGAGAATTCCTGGGTGTCCTCGGGAATCTGCATGTTGGGGTGGGTCAGGATATATTCGCCGACGCGCTGGTCCAGGGTGAAGCCGTTGGTCCCGTGGCCGGTGGTCAGCACCATCATCGAGGATGGGCCATACAAGGCATAGCCGGCGCAGACCTGCCGGGTGCCCGGTTGCATGAAATCGTCCTCGGTCGGTTCACCGGTCGCACCCTCGGGGCGGCGCAGGATCGAGAAGATGGTGCCAACCGCGCCGTTGACGTCGGTGTTGGAGGAACCGTCCAGCGGGTCGAACACCAGCAGGTATTTGCCGCGCGGGTACTGGACCGGCAGGTGGTAAACGTCGTTCATCTCCTCCGAAGCCATGGCGGCGACGTGGCCGGCCCATTCGTTGCGCTTGATGAACAGGTTGTTGGAGATCACATCCAGCTTTTTCTGGGTCTCGCCCTGGATGTTCTCGGTGTCGGCCGTGCCGAGTACGCCCACCAGGCTGCCGTAACGGACGGCGCTGGAAATGGCCTTGCAGGCGATGACGACGTCGTTGACCAGTGCGGTGAAATCACCGGACACGCCCTTGATTTGCCGCTGTTCTTCGATGATGAATTCAGTGATGGTGGTACCGATAGGCATGGTGGTTATCTCTGGGTTGTGCGAAATCGGGGCGGCGGGGCGGCGCGCAAGCGCGCCGGTCGAGCCGCGATTCCAAGTATATCATTGCACACAAGGATTTCCGGGTTTATCGCCGCGCGGGTAACCCAAAGTTTTATGTCGCAACGCAGCATTTTTTGCTATAATCCAACCGTTCGTAATACCGGATCCGGAGAAAGTCATGAATGAGATGCTTGCGTTGCTTGGAAAGTGGGGCGCGCCGTTGCAGCAGACTAACCAGTTTGTGGCAGAACGGGTGGAGCAATGGACCAAAATGCAGATGGAAAGTCTGAAGGCCTATGTTGACTTGGGCGTCGCGCAGGTCAAGGTGGCGCTCAAGGTCACCGACCCGCACAGCCTGCACGAATTTACCGACAGCCAGTTCGCCGTGCTGAGCTTCGTTGGCCACCGGATGATGGACGATGGCCGGATGCTGGCCGAGTGGAGCGCCGATGGCTGTCGCCAGGCTGACCGTCTGGCCCGGAAAAACCTGCTGGGGCTGCTGTTCAAATAATCCCACGCCACATGGGGATTGATGCCGAAACGCCGCTTCCAGAGCGGCGTTTTTCATTGGGGCCTGCCAGCGGCACGATTCACCACCCGCTCAGGAAACCGAGCGGACTGCGCGTCAAAGCGACGCTGGCGATGTAGCCGAACATCGCCAGGGCCGCGATCCAGGCAGCGGCGCGGATCGTCCGGGTCGGACCACGCTTGAGGGCAATGCTGCCCAGAATGATGTAGGCGATCAGCGCCAGAACCTTGGCGGTGAGCCAGCCGTTGACGAACGGGTATTGCTGGAGGATCAGGGTCAACCCGATGGCGCTGGCCAGCAGCACGGTATCAATGCAGTGGGGGACGATCCGGACCCAGCGCCGCTGGAGTTGAGGCGAATCCGCCAGCATCCACAGCCCCCGCAGCGCGAACAGGGAAAAACTGAGAGCCACAGCGGTCAGGTGCAGGTGTCGGAGCGCAAGGTAGATGGTCATGGCTTACAGTTCCTTGGCCATCACCAGCGCGTCTTCCCGCCCGCTGGCCGATGGATAGTAACCAAGCCGCATGCCAACCTCGCAGAATCCGGCCGAGGCGTAAAGTTGTGCAGCGCGGGTATTGGAGAGTCGGACTTCCAGAAAAACCGTCTGGACCTGTTCCGAACGCGCCCACTCCAGGAGGTGATCGAGCATCCGCCGTGCCAGCCCACGGCCTTGCAATTCCGGGCGCACGCAAAGATTGAGGAGATGGGCTTCGCCGACTGCCGCCGACATCACCGCATAGGCCTGGATGAAGCCGTGCGGGGTTTCCAGCACTTGGCAGTGATAGCCGGCCCGGAGGCAGTCGCGCAGGATGCCATCGGTCCAGGCGAAGTCGTAGGCCCGCCGTTCGATGGCGAGCACTTCCTTCAAATCAGCATACAGCATCGGGCGAAACCGGCTGAGGCTGGTTTCCCGCAGGGCGCTCATGGTTCAACAACATTTAGGTCCGGCGCGGGCGGTTCCATAGCCAGCGCGCGCCGCGCCAGCCGCAAGTCATCCCAGGCCTTGCGTTTCTCGCGCGGCGAGCGCAGCAGGTAGGCGGGGTGATAGGTCACCACCAGCGGGATGCGAGCCGGCCCGAAGCGATGGACCTGGCCACGCAGCTTGCCGATGGGGGTATCGGTGCCCAAGAGATTCTGGGCGGCGATGCGGCCCACGGCCAGGATGAGGCGCGGCCGGATCAGCGCGATCTGCCGGTTCAGAAACGGCCGGCATTGCGCCGCTTCTTCCAGGGTGGGATCGCGGTTTTCCGGCGGGCGGCATTTCAAAATATTCGCCACGTAGGCCCGCTCCCGATTCTGGCCAACCGCCAGCAGCATCGGATCGAGCAGCTTGCCGGCCCGGCCAACGAACGGTTCGCCGAGCCGGTCTTCGTCGGCGCCCGGCGCCTCGCCGATCACCAGCCACTCCGCCCGGCGGTTGCCGACGCCAAAGACCGTTTGCGTTCGAGTGGCGCACAGGCTGCACGCCGTGCATTCGCACACCGCCGCCGTCAGTTCCTCCCAGCTCATTTGACCGATGGTGACCGCCCGGCGGTTCGGCGCAGCGGGGGAAAAGTCGGCAGCGGCAGCGGCGTTCCCGGCCAGCGGTTCCCGGTCGTCTGCCATCGGTGGCGTCCAGTCGTCGGGGGGCAAGAGTTCGGGTTTTTCTTGATCCATCGCGGGAGGCGCCGACACGAGCCGATCTCGAACATCCCCTCCCCCGCTTTCCGGCGAGTGGATTTCGACCGGACCCCCCGCCAACGGTTGGCGCGGCAGCCACAGCGGGATGCCGAGGGCCTCCAGATACGGGCGCTTGTCAGCCATTACAGCAGTTGCGGATGCGCCCGCTCGACCGGTTGCAGCACCTTGTTGAGCGCGTTCACATACGCCTTGGCCGAGGCGATCACGATGTCGGTATCGGCGCCCTGACCGTTGACGATCCGTCCGCCCTTGGCGACCCGCACCGTCACCTCGCCTTGCGAATCGGTGCCGCTGGTGATGTTGTTGACCGAGTACAGCAGCAGATCCGTGCCGGTTTGCAGGATGCTATCGATGGCCTTGAACGAGGCGTCCACCGGGCCACCACCGTCCGCCGTCGCGTTGTGCTCCACGCCGTCCACCGCCAGGGTCACCTGGGCGCGCGGCGTCTCGCCGGTCTCCGAGCAGACCCGCAGATACAGCAGCTTCACCCGCTCGTTTTCCGCCGCCAGATTGGCGTCGGTCACCAGCGCCTGCAAATCCTCGTCAAAGATTTCATGCTTCTTGTCGGCCAGTTCCTTGAAGCGGGCGAAGGCGGAGTTCAACTCCTCCTCGGAGGCGAAACTGACGCCCAGCTCCTCCAGCCGGGTGCGGAAGGCGTTACGGCCGGAATGCTTGCCCAGCACCATGCGGTTGGCGTTCCAGCCCACATCCTCGGCGCGCATGATTTCGTAGGTTTCGCGGTGCTTGAGCACCCCGTCCTGATGGATTCCCGATTCGTGGGCGAAGGCGTTGGCGCCGACGATGGCTTTGTTGGGCTGCACCGGAAAGCCGGTGATGTTGGCCACCAGCCGCGAGGCCGGCACGATTTGCGTCGTATCGATGCCGGTTTCGAGCTGGAACACGTCGCGGCGGGTGCGCACCGTCATTACGATTTCCTCCAGTGAGGCGTTGCCGGCCCGCTCGCCGAGGCCGTTGATAGTGCATTCCACCTGCCGCGCCCCGGCCAGCACCGCCGCCAGCGAGTTGGCGACTGCCAGCCCCAGGTCGTTGTGGCAATGCACCGAGAAAATGGCCTGGTCGGCGTTCGGCACCCGCTCGATCAGGCTGCGGATGGTGTGGGCGAACTGGTCGGGAACGTTGTAACCGACCGTGTCGGGGATGTTGACGGTGCGAGCGCCCGCCTTGATCACCGCCTCGGTGATCCGGCACAGGAAATCCAGTTCGGAGCGGCCGGCGTCCTCAGCGGAGAACTCCACATCGTCGGTCCAGCGCCGGGCGCGGCGCACCGCCTCGACCGCCCGTTCCACCACCTGGTCCGGGATCGGCGACGTAGCGATGAAGGTATGAATCCGGCCCGCCGCCGCCTCCTTCAAGGCTTCGCCGGCGCGGTCGATATCAGCATCGGCGGCGCGCGCCAGACCACACACGGTGCTGTTCCTGACGACCCGCGCCACCGCCCGCACCGCTTCGAAATCGCCGGGGCTGGCGATGGGAAAACCCGCCTCGATCACGTCCACCCGCATCCGCTCCAGCATTTTGGCGATACGGACTTTTTCCTCCCGGGTCATTGACGCGCCGGGACTTTGTTCGCCGTCACGCAGGGTGGTATCGAAGATAATCAGTTGGTTCATCGCGGTTTGCTCCGGATCCGAACGCGGTGGTCAGAGAGGCGGGTAGTTCATTCCCCTTGAGAATATACCAAACCGTTCGATTATGAAGAGTCTGGCCAACAGCAATGTTTCAGACGGATTTCGACGCCAGAATTGAGGATTCCAGCCACGAAAAAACCCCGCCGAAGCGGGGCTTTTCATTCCAGCAGGCGCGAGGCGCGCTTACATCATGTCGCCCATGCCGCCCATGCCGCCCATGCCACCGCCGCCCATGCCGCCCATGCCGCCCGCATCCTTCTTAGGCAGCTCGGCGACCATCGCCTCGGTGGTGATCAGCAGCGAGGCCACGGAGGCGGCGTTCTGCAAGGCAAAGCGGGTGACCTTGGTCGGATCCAGAACACCCATCTCCACCATGTCGCCGTACTCGCTGGTGGCGACGTTGTAGCCATAGTTGCCGCTGTTCTCCAGAACCTTGTTCAGGATCACCGAGGGTTCCTCGCCAGCGTTGGCGACGATCTCGCGCAGCGGCGCTTCCATGGCGCGCAGAGCGATGGCGATGCCATGATTCTGATCCTCGTTGGCGCCCTTCAGGCCCTTGATGGCTTGCAGCGCGCGGATCAGCGCCACGCCGCCGCCGGCCACCACGCCTTCCTCGACCGCCGCGCGGGTCGCGTGCAGGGCATCCTCGACCCGGGCCTTCTTTTCCTTCATCTCGATTTCGGTCGCCGCGCCCACCTTGATGACCGCCACACCGCCGGCCAGCTTGGCGACGCGTTCCTGCAACTTCTCCTTGTCGTAGTCGGAAGTGGCTTCCTCGATCTGGCGGCGGACTTGATCAACCCGGCCCTTGATCTCATCGGGCTTGCCGGCGCCGTCGATAATCGTGGTGTTTTCCTTGGCGACCACGATCTTGCGGGCGCTACCCAGATCGGCCAGGGTGGTTTTCTCCAGGCTCAGGCCGACTTCGTCGGAGATCACCTGGCCGCCGGTCAGAATGGCGATATCCTGCAACATGGCCTTGCGGCGGTCGCCGAAGCCCGGCGCCTTGACCGCCGCGACCTTGACGATGCCGCGAATGGTGTTGACCACCAGGGTCGCCAGCGCCTCGCCCTCGACATCCTCGGCGACGATCAGCAGTGGCTTGCTGGCCTTGGCGACGCTTTCGAGCACCGGCAGCAGGTCGCGGATGCCGGAAATTTTCTTGTCGTACAGCAGGATCAGCGGATTTTCCAGCTCCGCCGTCATGTTCTGCTGGCTGTTGATGAAATAGGGCGAGATGTAGCCGCGGTCGAACTGCATGCCTTCCACGACATCCAGCTCGTTCTCCAGACTCTTGCCTTCCTCAACCGTGATCACGCCTTCCTTGCCGACTTTCTTCATCGCGTCGGCGATGATCTGACCGATGACTTCGTCGGCGTTGGCGGAAATGGTGCCGAC
>JAGTSD010000173.1 GCA_018262135.1 Pseudomonadota bacterium
GCGCATGGCGGTGAAGGCGGCGTGGCCTGGCGTGTCGAGGAAGGTGACCACCCCCTTTGGAGTGCGTACATGGTACGCCCCGATGTGCTGAGTGATGCCGCCCGCCTCGCCGGCCGCGACCCGGGTCCGGCGGATATAATCGAGCAGCGAGGTCTTACCATGGTCCACATGACCCATGATGGTGACCACCGGCGGACGCGGCATCGCCTCGCCGCCGGTTTCGGCGGTCAGTTCCTGCTCCAGCGCGTATTCGTTGAGCAGCTTGTAGGTATGCCCCATCTCCTCGACGACCAGCGCGGCGGTTTCCTGGTCGACCACCTGGTTGATGGTCACCATCATTCCCATTTTAAACAGGGTCTTGATGACCTCGGTCGCCTTGACCGACATCTTCTGGGCCAGATCGGCGACGCTGAGGGTTTCCGGCAGGGCCACCTCGCGCACCACCGGGGCGGTGGGCTTGGCGAAGCCATGGCGCGGTAACGGGGCCGTAGGTTTGGTACCCTTGGCTTTCCGGGGTCGGCGGCGATCCGAGCGGTCGAAGCTCGCCTGATCGCCGCGTCCCTGCCGCGACAAACGCTCGCTCTCGCTCTCGCTTTCCCGCCGTCGAGGCGCTTCGACTTCCCCACGCCGCCGGGCTGGCGCACCCTCGGGGCGTTTCCTGGCTCTGGCTTCCACTGCTACGGCGGACGGCGGCTTGATCCCCGGCGCTGGCCCGGTAGCACCCGCCTCGGCACGCCGCTGGACGGGATACGTTCCCGGTCCCGCCTCGACGGGTTTACGCCCCCGAACCTCGGCGGGCCGGGAAACCGCTGGCCGCTCCATGGGTTTGCGGCGTTCGTCCGGCGTTTCCGTCCGGCGGCGCGTCCCTGGCTCGGCTGGACGACGGGCCTGGTCTTCCGGCCGGCGACGAGGCGCTTCGCCTTCGGTTCGGCGACGCGACTCCTCATCCTCCGGCGCACGGCGGGCTACAACAACCTCCTCGGGCGCACGACGGCCCGCCTCGGCCAGCTCCGTCGGCGAGGGAGACACCTCGCCAGGGGTCTGAAGGCTACCAGTTGCGGCGACTTCCAGCGGGCGATGGACGGTTTCTTCCGCAACTGGGTGGCCAGCCACCACTTCAGCCAGTCGCGCCTCCACTTCCTCCAGAACACGGGGAGCTTCCTCGACCGCTTCCGGCAGGCGGCGCGGTTCGCTCGCCTCCACAACGGGGGCAACCGGCAGGACGAGGGCTTCGGCCTCGACCTCAGGCTCGCGACGGCGAGACGCCTCATCCTCGACCAGGCTGCGTTTGACATAGGTCCGCTTCTTGCGCACTTCGATGCTGACCGTCTTGACCTGTCCCGCCGTGCCGCCGGTCATCTTGATTTCACTGTGGGTTTTACGCTTGAGCGTGATCTTCCTGGGCTCGACTGCGCCCGGCGCCAGCCGGTTGCCGTGGCTTTTACGCAGATGCGCCAATAGATCCAGTTTCTGTTTTTCCGTGACTGCGGCATCCGCCCCAGCGACCGTAATACCGGCTTCGGTGAACTGCTCCAACAGGCGATCCACCGGTATGCCGACGACCGTCGCAAACTGCCTGACCGTTACATCCGTCATTCAACACCCCCGGGACGAGCCTGTTCTACCGCTCGTTCTTCGAAAACCAAGGCGCGCGCGCCGTCATGATCAGTTTGGCGGCTCGCTTGTCATCCAACCCGGCGATCTCATTGAGATCGTCCACCGACAATTCCGCCAGATCATCCATCGTCACAATTCCACCGCTCGCCAACTTGAAAGCCAGTTCCTCATCCATGCCCTCCATCCGCAACAATTCCTCGGATGGCCGGGCGCCGCCGAGGCGTTCCTCGGCGGCGATCGCACGGGTCAGCAGCACATCACGCGCGCGCCCCCGCAGTTCCTCGACAATTTCGGCATCAAATTCGGGAATTTCCAGCATCTCATGGGCGGGTACGTAAGCGACTTCTTCCAGACCGGCAAAGCCCTCGCGCACCAGAATCGCCGCGGTCTCGTCGTCCACGCTCAGTTGTTCCATGAACATCCGCTGCAGGCCCTCATCCTCCTGACCGCGCCGGGCCTGAGCCTGGGTCCGCGTCATCACGTTCAGATTCCAGCCGGTCAGCCGGCTGGCCAGATGCACGTTCTGGCCACCCTTGCCAATAGCCTGAGCCAGTTGTTTTTCGTCGGCAACGATGATGTCCATGCCATGGGCATCCTCATCCACGATGATCGACTCCACCTCTGCCGGCGACATCGCGTTCATGACGAAGCGGACCGGGTCATCATGCCACTGCACGATATCCACCCGTTCGCCAGCCAGTTCGTTGGTCACGCTCTGTACTCGCGCGCCGCGCATGCCCACGCAGGCGCCGATGGGGTCGATGCGGGCATCCTTGCTCTTGACCGCGATTTTGGCCCGCGAGCCGGGATCACGGGCGGCGCCCTTGATCTCGATGATCCCCTGGTTGATCTCGGGCACTTCCAGCGTGAACAGGGCGATCAGGAATTCCGGCGCCACCCGGCTGACGAACAACTGCGGGCCGCGGCTCTCGGTGCGCACGTCCTTCAGATAGCCGCGCACCCGCTCGCCGATCCGGAACGATTCACGGGGGATCAACTCGTCGCGGAGAATCTTGGCCTCGACGTTGCCGCCGACATCCAGGATGAGGTCGCCGCGCTCCAGGCGCCGGACCATGCCACCGATCAATTCGCCCTTGCGGTGCAGATAGGCGTCCACGATCTGGGCGCGCTCGGCATCGCGAACGCGCTGGACGATGACCTGCTTGGCGGTCTGGGCAGCGATACGCCCACCGAAATCGGCATTTTCCTGCTGGGTTTCGACATACGCGCCGACCTGAATATCCGCCTGAAGTTGGCGCGCCTGGTCCAGGGTCATTTGCCGGTCCGGGCTCTCGATTTGCCCGGCATCGGCCACGACCAGCCAGCGCCGAAAGGTTTCATAACCACCGGTGCGCCGGTTGATCGCTACCCGCAGATCGGGATCGCCCGTGTAGCGTTTCCTGGCCGCCGACGCCAGCGCCAGTTCAAGTGCGCCGAAAATGATTTCCTTGTTGACGCCCTTCTCGTTGGAAACGGCATCCACGACCAGCAGAATCTCTTTATTGCCTTCTTTGCTCTCTTTACCGCGCATGTTGTTCTGCCTCCTCGCCGGATCTGCACGCCGTCATCCCACCCTTAGAGCTCGGGCACCAGCCGGGCCTTCTCGATCCGATCGAGCGGCACCCGCCATTCCCGCCCTTCGCTGTCCATGATCGCCACGTTATCGTCGCGCATCCCGAGCAACCGACCGACCAGCTTCCGTCGCCCGTCCAACAACTCCCGCAACTGAATGCGTACCTCCGAGCCCGCAAAGCGGTTGAAGTGCGCAGCATCAAACAGGGGGCGATCCAACCCGGGCGAGGAGACTTCCAGGGTGTATCGTCCGGTGACCGGCTCCTCGACATCCAGTACGCCGCTTAACTGATGGCTGACCCGCTGGCAATCATCCAGGCTGATACCGTTTTCGTTATCGACGTAAATCCGCAACAGGGCATTGTCACGGTGGGCGTGGAACTCCACGCCCACCAGTTCATAACCCATGGCTTCGACCACGGCGGCTAGCATCCGTCTGAGCGTTTTCAGATCTTGACGCATTTTGACCACCACAAATAAAAAATGGGCCCACGGCCCACTCGCTCGTCAACTTGACTGTGGATCACCGCAACACAAACCACCGGTGGGCGGAATCCCGCGAACACCCGCCGGCCATACAGCACCGGGAAAGGCCGCATAAAAAAAGCCCTTGACGGGCTTCCTTCTTAAAGGTGGTAGCGGGGGCAGGATTTGAACCTACGACCTTCGGGTTATGAGCCCGACGAGCTACCGGACTGCTCCACCCCGCATCAGAGAAAAGCAATATAGCATCAAGAATGAGTACTTGGCAAGTGGCGAATATCACTGCTCGCCCCTGTCCCACGCATCGGTCAGCCGCCCTGCCCGGAGCGGACAAGCCGCGAATCCACGTTGGGATGGCTCGCCCGCAACCTCGCCCGCGCACCGGTGCGCACATACAGAATCGCACCCAGAAACCACAGCACGCTCAACCCGATTTCCAGCCAGGCCAGCCAGGGCCGCGCCATCGGTCCCGCAGCGCAGAAAACCCCGAACGCGAAATAGAACAGCGCCAGAAAGCTGGCCCAGGCATGCGTATAGGGCCGGCCATGCAACAGGCCGCGCACGGGAAACAGCAACGGCCCCACCCACAGCAACAACGCCCACGCAACCGGCAACCGGCTGGGCGGCTCCAGCCAGGCGAACCAGAGCAACAACAGCCCGAACAGGCCAAAATAGCCACTCAGCGCGACCGTTCGCCAGAACCGGATCATGCCGACCCCAGCCGCCGCGCAATGTCCGCCAACCGCCGGCCCAACGTCCGGGCAATCCGCTTCTCTTCGACACCGAGCGGCGCGCGGGATTCCGGACCCGACCAGTGACTCGGCCCATAGGGCGTACCGCCGCCGTGGGTCTCGCTCAGCGCCGGCTCGGTGAAGGGTACGCCCACCAGCAGCATCCCATGATGCAGCAGCGGCACCATCATGGTCAGCAGGGTGGATTCGTGGCCGCCGTGCAGAGTCGAGGCCGAGGTAAAGACCGCCGCCGGTTTGCCGGAAAGCGCCCCCACCAGCCAAAGTCCGCCAGTGGAATCCAGAAAGTACTTCAGTGGCGCCGCCATGTTGCCAAAGCGGGTGGGACTACCCAGGGCCAGACCGGCGCATTCCCGCAAATCATCCAGAGTGGCGTAGGGTGGACCGCCAGCCGGAATCTCGTCCTCGACCGCCTCGCAGACGGTCGAG
>JAGTSD010000174.1 GCA_018262135.1 Pseudomonadota bacterium
AGGTGAGATGCGCGGCGACGCCGCCCTGTCCGAGAGCTTGCGCGCTCGGGTGTTTCTGCACTCGCGGTTGAAGGGGGCGGCCAATCTGCTGATCATGCCGAACGTGGACGCCGCCAACATTTCCCATAACCTGCTCAAGGAAGTTACCAACGGAGTTTCGGTGGGACCGATCACCATGGGTCTGGCGCTGCCGGCGCATATTCTGACCCGTTCGGCGACCGCCCGGCGGATCATCAACATGACCGCCATCGCGGTGGTGGACGCGCAGGAATTCGCCGTGCGGAAACGCGCCCGGCTGGTCGGGCGATAGCAAGAGCGAGCGGTTCGATTCGGCCAGGACAACATGAGCGAATCCCAACATGGCGGCCGTACCGCCGCGCTTGCGCTCACCGCGCTGGGCGTGGTGTTTGGTGATATCGGCACCAGCCCGCTGTACACGATGAAGGAAATCTTCGCCGGCCCCCATCCGGTGCCGATGACGCCCGACAATATCCTCGGGATTTTGTCGGTGATCATCTGGTCGCTGATCGTCGTGGTGGCGCTCAAATACGTCACCTTCATCACCCGCGCCGACAACAAGGGCGAGGGCGGCATGATGGCCCTGATGGCGCTGGTGACCCACCATACGCGGGGCCAGTCGCAGCTTGCGACCCTCATGCGCCTGGGGCTGTTCGGCACGGCGCTGTTCTACGGCGAAAGCGTCATTACCCCGGCGATCTCGGTGCTGTCCGCTGTCGAAGGCCTGGAAGTCGCCACGCCGACCTTCCAGCCCTACATCGTACCTCTGTCGCTGTTGGTGCTGCTGATCCTGTTCATGGTGCAAAAACACGGTACCGCCCGCGTTGGAGTTCTGTTCGGCCCGGTAATGATCCTGTGGTTCGCCGCCTTGGCCCTGCTCGGCTTGGGGCAAATTATTCAGGCCCCGCAGGTGCTGGACGCCCTCCATCCGCTCCATGCCCTGAGTTTCTTCGCCGGCAGCCCGTGGCTGGGCTTTCTGGCGCTGGGCGGCTCGGTGCTGGCCCTGACCGGCTGCGAAGCCCTCTACGCTGACATGGGCCATTTCGGCCGCCAGCCGGTGCGGATCGCCTGGTTTGGGCTGGTCTTGCCGGCCCTCGTGCTCAACTATTTTGGCCAGGGCGCACTCCTCCTGAGCAATCAGAGCGCCATCGCCAGCCCGTTCTACCTGCTGGCGCCCGGCTGGGCCCTGTTCCCGATGATCCTGCTGGCGACGCTGGCCACGGTCATCGCCTCGCAGGCCGTGATTTCGGGCGCCTATTCCCTGACCCGCCAGGCGATCCAGTTGAATTATGTGCCGCGCATGGAGGTGCAGCACACCTCCAGCCAGGAGCGGGGGCAGATTTACCTGCCTGGCACGAACTGGACGCTGCTGATCGCCGTGGCCATCCTGGTGATCGGTTTCGGTTCGTCCGCCCGGCTGGCCGCCGCCTACGGCATTGCGGTGACCGGCACCATGGTCATTACTACCCTGCTGGCCTTCGTTGTTGCCCGCTACCGCTGGGGCTGGAGCCGGCTTAAATGCGGCTTGATCCTGGGCGGATTCCTGCTCGTGGATGTAGCCTATTTCAGCGCCAATACCTTCAAGCTGCCCGAGGGCGGCTGGTTCCCGCTGGCGCTGGGGCTGGTGATTTTCCTGGTCATGACCACCTGGAAGCGCGGCCGCGAACTGGTCCACGACCGGCTCGCCAAGGATGGCATGCCGCTGGGGCAATTCGTGGAACTGATGGCGCCGGCGGTTCCCAAAATCCAGGGCACAGCCATTTTCATGACAGCGGACCCAGCCATGACGCCGCATGCGCTGCTGCACAGCATCAAGCATTACAAGAGCCTGCACGAGCGCGTGATCATCATGACCACCGAAACCGCCGACGTGCCCCACATCCCGCCGGACGAGCGCATTGCGGTCGAACCGATCAACGCCCAGTTCTACCGGGTGAAGGCCATTTTTGGCTTCATGGACGAACCCAACGTGCCCGCCGCGCTGGAGTACGCCGCGACCCATGGGCTGGAACTGGACATGATGGACACCTCGTTCTTCCTCGGCCGGGAAACGCTGATTCCCAAGGTCGGCGTGACGATGATGACCCGCTGGCGCGAAAAGCTGTTTGTGACGATGTTTCGCAATGCCGGCTCAGCCTCCGCCTATTTCATGCTGCCTCCTAACCGGGTGGTGGAACTGGGGTCGCAGATGGTGCTTTAAAAGTTTTCCAGGGCGGTCTATTGACAGCAACCCGTTGTGGATGCGACTTTAAATCAGCGGGTTATTCGAATTCGCGATACTGACCCAAGATGTTCATGGCCTTATCCCGTCGTCGTTTCATCACCCTTGCCGCTGCAGCGGCGGGAGTGTCCCTGGTTGCCGGATTGACCCAGGCCAGGTTCCGACCGGTGCGCTGGCAAGGCACGGCCCTCGGCGCACCCGCCTCCATCCAGCTCTATGCCACTGATGAGAACCAGGCATACGCCGCGCTCCGCGCCGCCAGCGCCGAGTTGGCACGTCTGGAGGCGGTGCTGAGCCTGTACCGCCCGGACAGCGCCCTGGCCATCCTCAACCGCGCCGGTTGGCTCGAAGACGCCCCGCCCGATCTCATCGCCGTGATCGAGCACGCCCTGACCCTGGCGCGGATCAGCGACGGGGTCTATGACCCCACCGTGCAGCCGGTATGGCAACTGTATTACCAGCACTTTATGGCCGATAACCCCGATCCCGCCGGTCCGTCCGCCGAGGCGTTGGCTGATGCGCTGTCGCGGGTGGATTGGCGGGCGGTGCAGTTGGACCCCACCGCGCGACGTATCGCCTTCTCCCGGCCCGGCATGGCGCTCACCCTGAACAGCGGCGCCCAGGGTTACATCACCGACCGGGTGACGGACGTGCTGCGTGCTCATGACTTCGAGCGGATGTTGGTGGATATGGGCGAACCCCGCGCCCTGGCCGCCAAGCCCGACGGTACGGCTTGGCGGATCGGTATCGCCAATCCGGCCGATCCCAGCCGCAGCGTGGCGACCCTGGAGGTCGTGGACCAGGCCGTGGCCACCTCTGGGGGCTATGGCACGCTGTTCGACGCCGCTGGCGCCTTCACCCACCTGATCGATCCCCGTACCGGGCGCACCGCCCCGGCACTGCTGGGCGTATCCGTAGTCGCGGACACCGCCAGCCAGGCGGATGGTTTGGCGACCGCCCTGCTGCTGGCCGCCCCCGAACGGCGTCAGACGATTCTGCGGGCCGGGGGAGGACGCCAGGCCTTGTACGTTACGCCCCAGGGCGTGGTGGAGACCGTCCATGCCTGATCTGCCGGAACCAATCCCGGCCGGGCCGGATGAGTCGCTGGTGGAAGGCGTCGCCCGTGTGGTCAGCGTGGACGGCGCAGTGGCCTGGCTGGAGCCTGAACAGGGTCCGAGTTGCGCCGGCTGCACCTCCCAGGGGTGTGGGGCCAGGGGCTTGGGCACAGTGGCCAGTCGGCTGGCGGCGCGGCGGTTTCCGCTCACCGGCCACCCGGACCTGCGCGTCGGTGATCGGGTGGTGGTCGGGGTGCGCGGGGACGCCCTGCTCAAGGCCGCCTTGACGGCTTACGCCCTGCCACTCGTCGCCATGCTGGGCGCGGGAGTTCTGGCCCAGACGCTGGCCGGAAATGACGGCGTCACCTTGGCGGCGAGCGTGGCCGGCCTCCTCCTCGGACTGGGCGTCGCCCGGTTCTGGGCGGGCGGGCTGACGGCGCGGGGCATCACCACTCCCCGCTTCTTGTGCCGGGCCGGGTTCGGTCAAAGCTGCCGGCTCACCTGAATCAGGATTCGACCATGCAGGACTATATCTATCTGATGCTGAGCGCGGCCCTGGTCAACAACGTGATCCTGGCCCGCTTCCTCGGTCTGTGCTCGTTCATGGGCGTGACGACGCGGGTGGATACCGCGGTCGGTATGGGCCTGGCGACGACCTTCGTCATCACCGTCTCGTCCATGCTCAACTGGGCGGTGGAAGCCTATCTGCTGAAACCCTACGATCTCCTCTACCTGCGAACCGTGACCTTCATCCTGGTCATCGCCGCCGCCGTGCAGTTCACCGAAATGACGGTGCGCAAAATTTCCCCGCCCCTGTTCCAGATGCTCGGCATCTACCTGCCCCTGATCACCACCAACTGCGCCGTGCTGGGGGTCGCCCTGCTGCTGGTCGAGGGCAAGATGGGCTTCCTCGCCAGCGTGCTGTTCGCGCTGGCTTCTTCTCTGGGCTACAGCCTGGTGATGGTGCTCTTCGCTGGATTGCGGGAGCGGCTGGCCCTGGCGGACGTACCGCCGCTGTTCGCGGGACCGCCGATCGGTTTTATCGTCGCCAGCCTGCTGGCGCTTGCTTTCATGGGTTTTGCGGGTATCGGCGCCCATTAGCCCGATTGCTTTAGCCGAAGATCCTGAATCGAGGAGTTTTTGATGTGGGTTGATATTGCCAGTCTCACGCTCATGGGCGGTGCCTTGGGCGGTCTGTTGGGCGCGGCGGCCCGGTTCCTGGCCGTGGAGGAGAATCTGCTGGAGGCGGAGTTGCAAGCCATGCTGCCCGGCTCCCAGTGCGGTCAATGCGGTTACGTGGGCTGCGCTCAGGCTGCAGCGGCCCTGGCCCGGGGTCAAGCGCCGGTGACCCTGTGTCCCCCTGGCGGCAAGGCCACCGCTGAGAAACTGGCCAAGCGGCTGGGGGTGACGGTGGACCTGTCCCAGCACGAGGATAAGGTTCCACAGTACGCGGTCATCGTGGAGGACCTGTGCATCGGCTGCACCCGTTGCATCAAGGAGTGCTCGTCCGACGCGATCTTTGGCGCCACCAAGCAGATGCACACGGT
>JAGTSD010000175.1 GCA_018262135.1 Pseudomonadota bacterium
AGCAAGGGGCGCGAATTCGGCACGACAGTCCCTGGTTCACCCAGACGCCGCATGGTAGCCACAGGTCTCCTGGCAAGGGCAGGCGCTTGCACTCGATTAGCAGTATAGTTGAGCATCCTCGCGGGTATCGCCCGGGGATGGCCGCCATGCTGATCGGTCGCTTCGAACGACTACCGCGATCGCCGACGGTGGCGGCAAACCGGTTAGCGTTGCCGCCAATATCACCTATCAATCATCACCGTTCCGGGCGACCCCTGGGTGGCGCGGACGGCAGCCAACAGGGGGACGCTTATGGAACTCGCTTGCCTGGACCTGGAAGGAGTCCTGGTTCCGGAAATCTGGATTAATGTCGCCGAGCGCACCGGCATCGAGGCGTTGCGGCTGACCACCCGCGATATTCCCGACTACGATCAACTGATGCGGGGACGATTGGCCCTGCTCGACCAGCATGGCCTGAAGCTATCCGATATTCAGCGGGTGATCGCCGGCATGGGGCCGCTGGACGGAGCGCACGAGTTTTTGGACTGGTTGCGCGAGCGGTTCCAGGTCATCATCCTGTCGGATACCTATTACGAATTTGCCATGCCCTTGATGCGGCAACTGGGCTGGCCGACGCTGTTCTGCCATCGGCTGGAAGTGGTGGACGACCGGGTGGTCGGCTACACGCTGCGCCAGGCCGATTCCAAGCGCCAGGCGGTGCGGGCGTTCCACGCGCTCAACTTCCGGGTCATCGCCACCGGTGATTCGTATAACGATACTGCGATGCTGGCCGAGGCCGACGCTGGTATTTTGTTTCGCCCCCCGCAAAACGTCATTGATGAATTCCCGCAATTTCCGGTGACGCGGACCTTTGATGAAATGCGGGAAGCCTTCCGCCGGGCCAGCCTCCGCGCCCTCTGAACGAGCGCCGCCTTTTCCTGCCGCCCACTACCCGCCATGCAGTCCGAATTCGTCAATACCCTGTTCGCCTGGGTGGCTGCCCACCCAGGCTGGATGAGTTTTGTCATCTTCGCCTCCGCCGCGGCGGAATCGCTGACCATCGTCGGCGTTATCATCCCCGGCGCCCTGGTGATGTTCAGCCTGGGCGCGCTGATCGGTCTCGGTCATGTGGATTTTTGGTCGGCCTACTGGTGGTCGACGTGGGGCGCCATCGTTGGCGATGCCATCAGTTTCTGGATCGGCCGGGTGTTCCACCAGGGCATCCGCCGGATCTGGCCGTTTACCAAGCACCCCGAGATGATCACTCGCAGCGAGGATTTCTTCCGCCGGCACGGTGGCAAAAGCGTGCTGTTCGGGCGCTTCTTCGGTCCCGTGCGGGGCACCATTCCGACCGTGGCCGGGATGATGGACATGAGCTGGCGCAATTTCATGGTCGCCAACGTGATCTCGGGGGTTTTGTGGGCGCCGGTCTATCTGCTGCCGGGCATGGCGTTCGGCGCTTCGCTGGACATCGCCTCGCGGGTCGCCGGACGGCTGGCAGTGCTGATCCTGATCATCGTGGTGGTGCTGTGGGCGACGACCTGGCTGGTCAAGCATCTGGTACGGCTGTTCCAGGGTCATGCCGCCGACTGGATGCCACGGTTCCACGCCTGGAGCCAGAACCGGCGTTTCATCGGTCCCATCACCGCCTCGCTGTTGGACCCGGAAAAGGGCGAGACGCGCGGGTTGTTGGCACTGGCGGCGGCGCTGCTGGGCGGCGTCGTCCTGCTCGGCCTGAGTCTGGGCGCCGCGGGTCAGAAGTTGCCGAGCGGCCTCGATCTGAGTCTGTATCACTTTTTTCAGGAACTGCGCACGCCCTGGGCCGACACCCTGATGGTATTCACCGCCGGCCTGGGCGATTATCAGGTGACACTGCCGGTCAGCCTGGTGGTATTCGGCTGGCTGATCTGGCGGCGCAACCAGTCGGCAGCCTGGCACTGGCTGGCGGCGCTGGGCTTCGGCATGGCCACCAACCTGCTGTTCAAGGGGTTGCTGCCGGTTTCCAGTCCCGCCGAGGTTTCGCGGGGCGTGCTGGGCTATTCGTTTCCGTCCAGCCACGCCACCTTCAGCACCCTGGTGTTCGGCTTTCTGGCGGTGCTGATCGCCCGCGAGATTGCGCAGGCCCGGCGCTGGATCGTTTATCTCGCGGCAGCGTTCATGATCGTGCCGATTGCATTCGCCCGCTTATATCTGGGTATCCACTGGCTGACCGATACTTTGGCCGGGCTCTGTCTGGGTCTGATCTGGGTGGCGGCGCTCGGTTTGGCCTACAACCACCATACGACGGTAAAAGTAGATTGGCGCCGGCTGCTGGCCGCCAGCGTCATCGCTTTGTCGGCAACCGACCTGCTGCATGTGGGTGCTCATTTCAGTGCTGATTTGCAGCGCCACCAGCCGCAAACTACCGAACAGATCCTGAGCCGCGCAGCGTGGTGGGAACAGGACTGGCGGCGCCTGCCCCAGCAGCGTCGGGATTTTGGCGGCCAGCGCCGGCAGGATTTCGTGTTGCAATGGGCGGCTGCGCGGACGGAACTGGAGCGGCGGTTGCGGGAGGCTGGCTGGCAACTCGCCCCGGCGGCGGATCTGAAGAGCATGCTGCTGTGGCTCAGCCCACAGGTGGAATTGCGGGAATTGCCGGTGTTGCCGCAAACCCACGAGGGCAGTGAGGACGATCTGACTCTGGTGCGCTACGACGACGGCCCGGATACGCGCTGGGTGCTGCGGTTCTGGGATGTGGGCGCGCGGTTGCGGGAAGGAGGGCGGCCGATCTGGATCGGCAGCGTCAGCCGGCAGAAGCTGCAACCCCGCATGCAGTTATTCACCTTTGCGGTGGACGATCCACAGACCCGCGCCCCGGCGGATCTGCTGGCGCCCGCCTGGCAAGGATTACAGGTCCGCGTTGTCAAGGGCAGCAATCCCAACGAACGGGTCACCCTGATCGCCGATTGACGCAGTCCTCTGGCAGCTTCGAAACCAGGAGAGAACATGCCATGTTGTTAATGAGAGTCGAAACGTCCTGTCTGCTGGTGGTGGATTTTCAGGAGCGGTTGATGCCGGCGATTTACCAGGCTGATTTGGTGGTTGCGAACAGCGCGTGGCTGATCCAGATTGCGCAGCGCCTCGGCGTACCGGTGCTGGCGTCGGAACAGTATCCGCAGGGCCTGGGCCACACGGTGGCGGCGATCCGCGAACTGTTGCCAGCAGAGGCTTTGATGGCCAAGACCCACTTTTCCTGCGCCGCCGAGCGGGATTGCATGAGACGGATCGACGCGCTGGGCCGCGAGCAGATCATCTTGATCGGGGCGGAGGCGCATGTATGCGTGTTGCAGACCGCGCTGGATTTGCGGGCGGCCGGCAAGGAGGTTTTTCTGGTCGCCGACGCGGTTTCTTCGCGTTCGCCGCGCGATGTCGAACTGGCGGTGGAACGGATGCGTGCCGACGGGGTGCGCATCGTCAGCCGGGAGATGGTAGCGTTTGAATGGTTGCATCAAGCGGGCGATGACCGCTTCCGCGCCATCAGCCGCGAGTTTTTACGGTGATGACGCGCCTGTTTTCTGCAACGGTGAACCGGTAAGACGCATGGCCCATACGGACTCCCGCCTCCCACGCCGTTCCTGCGTCGCTATCCACGTCGGTTCCATTACGGTGGGTGGCGGCGCGCCCATCGTGGTGCAGTCCATGACCAACACCGACAGCGCCGATGTCGCCGCCACCGTCGCGCAGATTGTGGATCTGGCGCGGGCTGGTTCGGAACTGGTGCGCTGCACGGTCAATACCGAGGAGGCCGCCGCTGCCGTGCCGGCGATTCGCGAGCGACTGGCGGCGCAAGGCGTCAATGCGCCGCTGATCGGCGATTTTCACTTCAACGGCCACCGCCTGCTCGCCAAATATCCGGCCTGCGCCGAGGCGCTGGACAAGTACCGCATCAACCCGGGCAACGTCGGGCGTGGCCGGAAGAAGGACGAGCAGTTTGCCACCATCGTCGAGATCGCCTGCCGCCACGACAAGCCGGTACGGATCGGGGTGAACTGGGGCAGCCTGGACCAGGAACTGGCGGCGCGGCTGATGGACGAGAACGCCCGCTTGCCGGCGCCAAAACCGGCCACCGAGGTGATGCACGAGGCAATGATTCACTCTGCACTGGACAGCGCGCGGCGGGCCGAGGAAATCGGCCTGGGCCACGACCGCATCATCCTGTCGGTGAAAATGAGCGGGGTGCAGGACCTGATCGCGGTCTATCGTAAACTGGCGGCGCGCTGCGATTACCCGCTGCATCTGGGGCTGACCGAGGCCGGCATGGGTAGCAAGGGGATCGTGGCCTCGACCGCCGCGCTGGCGGTGCTATTGCAGGAGGGCATCGGCGACACCATCCGCGTCTCGCTCACCCCCGAGCCGGGTGGCAGCCGGACCCAGGAAGTGGTGGTGGCCCAGGAAATCCTGCAAACCATGGGCCTGCGCTCCTTTACCCCGGCGGTGGTAGCCTGTCCCGGCTGCGGTCGCACCAGCAGCGACTATTTCCAGCACCTGGCCCAGGACATTCAGACTTATTTACGCAACCAGATGCCAGTCTGGCGCAACCGCTATCCTGGCGTTGAGGAACTGACCGTGGCAGTGATGGGGTGCGTGGTCAATGGCCCCGGCGAGAGCAAGCACGCCCACATCGGCATCAGCCTGCCGGGAACCGGCGAGGTCCCGGTGGCGCCGGTCTACGTGGATGGCGAGAAGACTGTGACCCTGAAGGGCGACGGCATCGCCGCCGAGTTTCAGCGGATCGTGGCCGACTACGTGATTCGCCGCTATGGCCAGGGTGATTGCCGGTGAGCGATTCTCCCGCCGTCCCGCGCAGCGCCCAGCTC
>JAGTSD010000014.1 GCA_018262135.1 Pseudomonadota bacterium
GTTCACCGCATCCTACAGCTTCATCCCAGCCTGTCAGGTAAAAGCCAAAATCTACCAGGAGTTGGTATTAACCGTGATTGATTGCTGGCCGCCGCCGCGTTATTGCCGCCCTTATTCCTTGTCGGGGATCGTCAGCGCCAGGAACAGCGCGCCGTTGTCGCGTTTGATCAGCACCGGGATGGGCCGAGCCGTCGGCAGCGCTTTCACCAGTTCCGCGAACTGATCGGCATCAGTGACTTCAACATTGTTGATCCGGGTGATGATGTCGCCCGGTCGAATGCCGGCGCTGGCCGCTGGACCTTCATCTACGTCCTTGACCAGCACACCCTGATCGCCCGGTTTCCGCTTGCCGGGAGGCAATTCAGTCACCAGCAAGCCGAGCCGGTTGTGGGAAGGCGGTTCGGCGATGGCCTGTTGCAGTTTGGTTTCCTCGGGCAGTTCCGCGATTTGGACGGTCAGGGTTTGCTCCTTGCCGTCGCGGATGACGGTGAGCGGCGGGCTGGCGCCGGGACGGGTGCGGCCTACCATCAACGGTAGATCGCTGGAGGTTCGCACCGGTTGGTTGTTGAAGGCGACGATGATGTCGCCCGCCTTGATTCCCGCTTTCTGCGCCGGGCCATCGGCCAGTACCTGGCCGACCAGGGCGCCGCGCGGCTTGTCGAGAGCGAAGGATTGCGCCAGTTCTGGCGTGACTTCCTGAATCATGACGCCCAGCCAGCCGCGCGCCACCTTGCCACCGGTCTTGAGCTGATCCACCACTTCCATCGCTACGTCGATGGGAATGGCGAAGGACACGCCCTGATAACCGCCGGAGCGGCTGTAAATCTGCGAGTTGACGCCGATGACCTCGCCGTTGAGGTTGAACAGCGGCCCGCCGGAATTGCCGGGGTTGACGGCGGCGTCGGTCTGGATGAACGGCACGTAGTTGTCGCTGGGCAGACTGCGGCCCAGGGCGCTGATGATGCCCTGGGTGGCAGTGCGCTCGAAGCCGAACGGCGAGCCGATGGCCAGCACCCACTGGCCGACCTTGGACTTGCTGGCGTCACCGATCTTGACGGCAGGCAGCGCGGCCTCGGATTTGACCTTGAGCAGGGCGATGTCGCTGCGGCTGTCCTTGCCGACGACTTGGGCGGACAGTTCGGTGCGATCGCTCAAACCGACCACGATGCTGTCCACCTCGTCCACCACGTGCGCGTTGGTGACGATGTAGCCATCCGCCGAGATGATGAAACCGGAACCCACCGAGGACCGCGGCGGCATGGGCAGATCCGGCATTTGGTCGAAGAACTTCTTGAAATAGTCGTGGAACGGGCTGTTTTCGGGAATCGGCGGATGGCCGCGCCCCAGTTGATCCTTTTGCTTGGTTTCGGCCTTGGTCTGAATGCTGACCACCGCCGGGCTGTACTGTTCGACCAGAGTGACAAAATCGGGATACTCCGCCGCCTGGGCCAGTGCGCCCCACAGCAAACCGAGGACCGCGATGGGCCAAAGGGACGTTTTGAGTCGTTGCATCGAAAACTCTCCTCAATCAAGGTCAGTGAAATCCACGAAAAACCGTCGAATTCGTCGGGATTGACCATGGCGGACCGGCTTGGTTCGGGAAGAATCGCGTGCAACCCGGCGCAACGGCGTCGGTCATAACGAACAGTTCGTTTCGCGGTATTCCAACCCTTGCCAATCCTTGAGGTAGCGACCATGGCTCAAACTGCTTCCACGATGCTCCCGCTGGGTACGCCCGCGCCAGCGTTTAACCTGCCCGAACCCGCCACCGGAGGCGCGGCCGCCCTGGCGGATTTCCACAATGCCCCGGCGTTGCTGGTGATCTTCATGTGCAACCACTGTCCGTTCGTCAAGCATATCCGTGAGGGCCTGGTTCGGTTCGCGCGGGAGTATCAGGCCCGGGGACTGGCCATCGTCGCTATCAACGCCAACGACGTGGCGAACCATCCCAACGATAGTCCGGCGAAAATGGCCGAGGAAGCCCGGGCGTTCGGCTATCCCTTTCCATATCTGTACGACGAAACCCAGGTGGTCGCCAAGGCTTATCGGGCCGCCTGCACCCCGGATTTCTTTCTGTTCGACGCGGCCTGCAAGCTGGTCTATCGCGGCCAGTTCGACGGCAGCCGACCGGGTAACAACATTCCGGTGACTGGTGCGGATCTACGGGCGGCGGCGGACGCGGTGCTGGCGAGCCAGCCGGTTTCACCCGACCAGAAGCCCAGTATCGGTTGCAACATCAAGTGGAAAGCGGGCAACGAACCGGAGTATTACCGCTGACGGACTTCAGCCTGACTGCCATGCGTGGCATGTTCAGGCGCAGCACCCACTTAGGTAGGCCGGATGGGGGATCGGTGTTCCCAGAAGTTAACCGATCATCCCCGCGCCAATCGTGTTGTTGGTGCTCTCGTCAATGAGGATGAAGGCGCCGGTGGCGCGGTTGTCGGCATAGGGGTCGGGGAAGATAGGTGCGGCGAGCTTCAGCCTGAGGTGGGCGATGTCGTTCATGTCGAGCGTGGTTGCCGTCCCTTGTTCCAGGGTGTTGAGGTCCAGCCGGTAATCGATACGCGCCGTCCTGGCTTTGACCTCCCGCGTGGTATGGCGCAGCAGGTAGGTGCGCGCCGGCGAGAGGGGCGTCTCGGACAGCCAGCAGAGGAAAGCGTCGATTTCACGCACCGGGCTGGGCGCCTCGTCGGCCTTGACGATCATGTCGCCGCGGGAGCAATCGATCTCGTCGGCGAGCAGCAGGGTGACCGACTCCTCGTGGATAGCCAAGGGGCGGTCTACCCCGCCGACCTGGATGGCGCACACCCGGCTCTGCCGGCCCGAGGGCAGGACGGTGACGATATCCCCCACGGCGATCTGGCCCGACTCCACCCGGCCCATGAAGCCCCGGTAGTCGTGCAGTTCTGGATCGGCGGAAGCGCGCGGGCGGCAGACATACTGCACGGGAAAACGGAAGGGCTCGGCCCGCTCCGTGTGGGCGGCAGGGGCATTC
This sequence comes from Pseudomonadota bacterium, assembly GCA_018262135.1. Lineage (GTDB taxonomy): Bacteria > Pseudomonadota > Gammaproteobacteria > Competibacterales > Competibacteraceae > Contendibacter. Next base: position 2,996 of record JAGTSD010000014.1, read on the forward strand.
TCCAGGATCTCGATCAGGGTAGGTCCCTGGTACCAGTTGAGTCGCTCGCCGCGCTCCACCACCATCTCGCCGGTCAGGGCCGAGAGCGGGATGAAGCGGACATCACCGATCCCCAGTCGCGCCGCAAAGTCGCGGTAGTCAGCCTCGATCCGGGCGAAGACCGACTGGTCGTAACCCACCAGGTCCATCTTGTTCACTGCTACTATCAGGTGGTGGATGCCGAGCAAATGCGCAATGTAGGAGTGCCGGCGGGTCTGGGTCAGAACCCCCTTGCGAGCATCCACCAGGATGATCGCCAGGTCCGCGGTCGAGGCCGCGGTGACCATGTTGCGAGTGTACTGCTCGTGCCCCGGGGCGTCGCCGATGATGAAGTTGCGCGTGCCCGTTGAGAAATAGCGGTAGGCGACATCAATGGTGATGCCCTGCTCGCGCTCGGCCTGGAGGCCGTCGGTCAGCAACGACAGGTCCATCTCGGCCAACCCTCGCTGCCTGGAGGTACGCTCGATGGCATGGAGGGCGTCGGCCAGGACCGCCTTGGTGTCATACAGCAGGCGCCCGATCAGGGTGCTTTTGCCGTCGTCAACGCTGCCGCAGGTGAGGAAGCGCAGCACGCCATGATCTGGCGGTAGGGAGGCTTGCGGGACTGACATAGAAATCTCTTACGCTTGCTTGGGTGGATTCGGCTCAGGGATTCAGAAGTAGCCGGCCCGCTTGCGCTCTTCCATGGACGCCTCGCTGGTCTGGTCGTCCATGCGGGTAGCGCCGCGTTCGGTGATGGTGGTCACGGCGGTCTCGGCCAGGATTTTCTCGACCGTGTCCGCCTCAGACTCCACCGGCGCCGTGCAGGTGATGTCGCCGACGGTGCGGAAACGCACCCGTACCTCCTCCACCCGATCCCCCGGCCTGGCAGGAGTCAGGTCCGTGACCGGGCGTAGCAGACCCTTGTCACGCACCACCCGCCTGGGGTGGGCGTAATAGATGGAGGGCAGTTCCAGGCCCTCGCGCTGAATGTATTGCCACACATCCAGCTCGGTCCAGTCGCTGATCGGGAAGGCGCGGATGTGCTCGCCCTGGTGGGCGCGGGCATTGTAGAGATTCCACAGTTCGGGGCGCTGGTTCTTCGGGTCCCACTGACCGAAGGCGTCGCGGAAGCTCATGATCCGTTCCTTGGCGCGGGACTTTTCCTCGTCCCGGCGGGCGCCGCCGATGCAGGCGTCGAAACCGAACTCCTCGACCGCCTCCAGGAGGGTCACCGACTGGTGGCGATTGCGCGATTCACCCGGATGCCGCAGCACAACCGAGCCCCGCGCGATGGAGTTCTCGACCGAGCGCACGATCAGCCGCTCCCCCAGTTCAGCGGCGCGGCGGTCGCGGAACGCGATGACCTCCGGGTAATTGTGGCCGGTGTCGATGTGCAGCAGCGGAAAGGGGAAGGGTCCCGGCCGGAAAGCCTTCTCCGCCAGGCGCAACAGGCAGATAGAGTCCTTGCCGCCGGAGAACAGCAGGACCGGGTTGGCGCACTGGCCGGCGACCTCGCGCAGGATGTGGATGGCGTCCGATTCCAGCCAGTCCAGGTGACTCAGGGTTCGTGGGTGGCTGATACCCAGGGCTTGGACCGGACTCCGACTCAACCTGGCGTGCCGTTCGCCAGGACGGGCCTGGGTACGCGCCGGTTTGTGGGCATACGGCGCAAGAGACCGCGAGGTATGGGAATCGTGGCCCCCAAGGGAGTCGCTGGTGGAAATACGCTCAAACATGGGCTAACTCCTGAGTCAGAACTGGGGTGCGTGCCGGCGCCCCGCCGGTTTCGTCAACCGGCAGCCCGCCCCGAGCAGACCGCGCCGGTTCAGGTCGTCGAGCAACTGGTTGACGCCTTGGGGGATGCTGATGCGGCCGGCCTCGATCCGGACCTCGGGTGACTCGGGTGGCTCGTAGGGGCTGTCGATCCCGGTGAACTGCCTGATTTCGCCCCGCTCGGCCCGGCCATAGAGTCCCTTGGGGTCGCGACGGCGGCAGATGTCCAGGGGTACATCCATGAAGACCTCGATGAACTGGCCGTCTGGCAGGATGTCCCGCACCCGTTGGCGATCCGCCCGGAAGGGGGAGATGAAGGAGGCCAGCACGATCAGCCCGGCGTCGGTCAGCAGGCGGGCGACCTGCCCCACCCGCCGGATGTTCTCGGTGCGATCCGCGTCGCTGAAGCCCAAATCCGCGCACAGGCCATGACGCACGTTGTCCCCGTCGAGCAGGTAGGTGTGATAGCCCTGGTCGGTCAGGACCTGTTCGAGCGCCCCCGCCAGGGTAGACTTGCCGGAGGCGCTGAGACCCGTGAACCAGAGCAGGGCCGGCCGCTGGCCTTTCAACTCCGCTCGGCGGGCCTGGTCCACCGGGTGATGGTGCCAGACGAGGTTCCCGTTCGGGGCCTGGTATGCGGATGGCCTATTCATGGAGCCCGCACTCCCGCTTGAGTCCGAAGAAGCGGGTCTCCTCCTCCAGCATCCCCGCTGTCAGGGGGGCGCTGGAGTGCCAGTCGCCGACCGAGACGTAACCCTGCTCCCAGAGCGGGTGGTAAGGCAGATCATGGTGTTTGAGGTAGCGATGGATATCCCGATGGGTCCAGTCGAGGATCGGAAAGATTTTGTAGCGCCCGTCCTTGATCTGGATGACCGGCAGCTCCCGGCGAGTCCGGGACTGCTCGCGGCGCAGCCCGGCGAACCAGGTGCCGACCCCCAGCTCACGCAGGGCGCGCTCCATCGGCTCTACCTTCATGATCTGGTTGTAGCACTCGATGCCGGCCACCCCCTGCTCCCACAAGCGCCCGTGGCGCGCCTCCAACCAGGCCGGGGAGAGGTCGGCGCGATAGACCCGCAGGTCGAGATCGAGGCGAGCCACCAGCGTGTCGATAAAGCGGTAGGTCTCCGGGAACAGGTAGCCGGTGTCGATCAGGATCACCGGGATACGGGGGCAGAGCCGGTTGACCAGATGCAGCATGACCGCCGCCTGGATACCAAAACTCGATGACAGAACCAGGGCGCCTGGCAGATGATCGCGCGCCCAGGCAATCCGACCTTCGGCTTCGAGAGCGGCGAGCTGGACATTGGCCTGATGCAGCCATTCCGGGGTCGAACCCTGATTTTTGTCCTGAAGTTTCCAGTCAGTGTGGCGGGGGGAGCAGTGGACAGCCAGGTCAGTCATGGAAATCCCTCGCGGCGTTTACGACGCGCCGGACGATCCCGGCCCGCACTACGAAGTCGCCGAAGCGCTCCTGCGCCTCCCGCTCCGTGGCGTAGCGCGCGAAAAGTTCGTCCAGGGTAGCCAGAATCTCCGCTTCGGCGATGTTGTCGCGGTACAGCCGGTTGAGCCGCGCGCCCCGCCCGTCGCCGCCGAGCAGCAAGTTGTAGGTGCGCGGTCCCTTGCCGACCAGTCCGATCTCGGCCAGGTAGGGCCGGGCGCAGCCATTGGGGCAGCCGGTCATGCGGATCACGATCTCCTGATCGGCCAACCCGTGGCGGGCCGCCAGGGCCTCGATCCGGGTCAGCAGGTCCGGCAGGTAGCGCTCGGCTTCCGCCATCGCCAGGGGGCAGGTCGGGAGGGCAACGCAAGCCAGAGCGCCCAGGCGCAAGGGCGAGCGCGCGTCGGTCAGAAGCCCGTACTCCCGGGCCAGCACCTCGATCCGCTTCTTCTGGCGGGCGGGAACCCCGGCCACTATCAGGTTCTGGTTGGGGGTGATGCGGAAGTCGCCCTGGTGAACCTCGGCGATGGCCCGCAGGCCGCTGAGCAGCGGCCGGCCCGGCTGGTCGCTCAAGCGCCCGTTCTCGATGAAGAGGGTCAGGCTCCAGCGGCCATCGCGGCCCCTGGTCCAGCCGTAGCGGTCGCTGTGGTCGGTGAAGTGGACTGGGCGGGACGGGGCAAACGCGATGCCGGAGCGTCGTTCCACCTCGGCGCGGAAGGCGTCCAGACCCAGCCGCTCGATAGTGTATTTGAGCCGGGCATGGGTGCGGTCGCCGCGCTCGCCGTGGTCGCGCTGGGTGGCGAGCACTGCCTCGGCCACGGCCGGGACCTGTGCGGGCAGGACAAATCCCAGGTCGTCGGCCAGTCGCGGGAAGGTGCTGCGGTCGCCGTGAGTAGCGCCCATGCCGCCGCCGGCCAGGCAATTGAAGCCCAGGAGCCGGTCCGGGTCGGTCGGGTCGGCGATGGCGATAAAGCCCAGGTCGTTGGCATAGACATCCACATCGTTGTGGGGCGGCACGGCGATGGCGGTCTTGAACTTGCGCGGCAGGTAGGTCGGGCCGTACAGCGGTTCGGACTCCTCGCCGCCCGCCACCTGCTCCCCGTCGAGCCACAGCTCGTGGTAGGCGCGGGTGCGCGGCAGCAGGTGTTCGCTCAGGCGCCGCGCCCAGGCGTAGACCTCGCCGTGCAGCGCGGACTGGTCCGGATGGGGGCTGCACATGACGTTGCGGTTGACGTCGCCGCAGCCGCCGATGGAGTCGAGCAGGACTTGGTGAAGGCCCTGAATGACGCTCCGCAGGTGACCCCTGAGGACGCCGTGGTACTGGAAGGTCTGACGGGTGGTCAGGCGCACGCTGCCCTGGGTCAGTTCCCGGCCAACACGGTCGATCGCCAGCCACTGGGCCGGAGTGCAGACGCCGCCCGGCAGGCGCGCCCGGAGCATAAAGCTGTAGGCCGGCTCCAACCGTCGTTCGAGCCGCTCGGTGCGTACATCGCGGTCGTCCTGCTGGTAAAAGCCGTGGAATTTGGAGAGCTGCTCGTCGCCGGGAGCCAGGGCGCCGGTCAGTTCGTCGGTCAGGCTCTCGGCCAGAGTGCCGCGCAGGAAGTGGCTGCGCGCCTTGATGGTTTCCACCGGGGAAAGGGTGCTGGGCTGGGCGTTCATGCTCGTTCCGAAAATTAGTAGAGGTCGCGCAGGTAGCGGCCTTCGCGTCGCAGGGTCTCGAGGCGCTCGCCGGCGCTCTCCGGGCCGACCCCAGCCGCGCGGGCGATCAGCGCCAGCAGGGCCTCGTGGACCGCCCGGCCCATGGCGGTGGAGCCGCAGCAATAGAGGTAGGCGCCCTCCTGGAGCCAGGCGTAGAGGTCGCGGCCCTGTTCGAGCAGTCGGTGCTGGACATAGCGCTTGTCCGCCTGGTCGCGCGAGAAGGCGACGCTCACACGGCTCAGCAACCCGGCCTTGCGGTGCGCCTGCCAGTCGAGCTGGTAGAGGAAGTCACGGCGGAAGTGGCGGTTGCCGAAGATCAGCCAGTTGCGCCCCCGGTCGCCCTGGGCGGCGCGCTGTTGCAGGAAGGCGCGGAAGGGCGCTACGCCAGTACCCGCCGCGACCATGATCACCGGGGCGTTGCCATCGGCGGGCAGCCGGAAGGCCGGATTCTCCGCCAGGTGGACGCGAATCGGGCTGTCCTCGGCCAGGCGCCGGGTCAGGAAACCCGAGGCGCCACCCAGGCGCTCCTGGCCCCCGACCTGGTAATTCAGCAGGGCGACGGTTAGGTGAACCTCGTCCGGCGTTTCGGCCTGGCTGGAGGCGATGGAGTAGAGACGGGGGCGCAGGGGCAGGAGGACGCTGGCCAGGCCAGCGGCTTCAGGTCGGCCGGGATACTCGGCGATCAGGTCAATGAACTGGCGCCCGGCGGCATATTCCCGCAGGCGGGCGGCATCTTCGCACAGGGCCGTCAGTTCCCTGGAGTTAGTCAGGCCAGCCCAGCCCTTGACCACGGTCGGATGCAGTTGGGTCAGATCCAGGCGGTGGCCCAGGGCCTCGCGCAGCTCGGTCGCCTGGCCGTCCAGGGTAACGGCTTGATCGCCATCAAGATCGGTCGCCGCCAAGACCCGATCCACCAGGGCCGGGTCGTTGTGGAACCAGATGCCCAGGGAGTCGCCGGGCGTGTACCGCAGAGCGTCCGGTTCGATAGCCAGGGCCAGGTGGCGGACTTCGCCCACCGCATCCGCGGTGGTGAGGGGGCGGTTCTCCAGCAGCACCGCCGCGAGCGGGGCAGCGGTCTGAGGCTTGGGGGCCGATGCCGGGGCCGGCCGCGCGCCGGGCAGTGGGATGATCTGCGCCTCGCGCTGGCCCAGAAACTCCGCCACCCGCTCCAGCGCCGTCTGTGACCAGGCGGTAGACACCTCCTGGAAAAGGACATCGCAATACTGGGGATCGAGCAGGGGCTTGCCGCCCAGGGCATCCAACCGGCCGGCGAAGTCCTTGGCCGTCTGGCAGAAGTGTTGGTAACTGGAATCCCCGAGGCCGAGCACCCCGTAACGCAACCCGTCCAGGCGCGGCGCCCGCTTGCCGTGCAGGAAGGCGTGCAGTTCCCGGGCGCTTTCGGGCGGTTCGCCCTCGCCCTGGGTGCTGACCACCACCAGCAGCAACCGCTCCCGGGCCAGGTCGCGCGCCCGGTAATCGGCCATCGAGGCCAGGCGCGGCTCGATGCCCCGCCCCCGGACCAGCCCCGCCAGCGACTCGGCCACCGCGCGGGCATTGCCGGTCTGCGAGCCGTAGAGGATCGTCAGAGTCAGGCCGGGTTCTGGGGCCCGTTCGATCCCCGGCGCCTGATGGACCGCCACGGTCAGCCCACTCAAGGCCGCGAGATAGCCGCTGACCCAAGCCAACTGAAGTGGTGACAGATCGGCGAGCGCGGCCTGAAGCTGGGCCAGTTGTCGGTCGCCCAGGGGGCTGGTCAGTGAATTCAGTCGGCTGGGTTGCGTCTGACGGCGATCTCGGTCGCCGCCCGGGTAGTCTGTATGTGCTTCGCGGCGGTGGGGGAATCACCCATACCGCTGACGCTCGCTCGGAGGTTTCATTATGACGATTTAACAACATCATGAAATTAATAATTTATTTTTTGCATATCTGTTTTTTTGATAAGGAATGGCGGACTGAACTCCGTTGCTTGGGGTGGGCCTCATGCAGCATCAGGGCGGTCGAGACCGGTTCCGTCAAGGTCAAATCCCGTCTCCATCCATCCCGATCAGGCTCCCTGCCGGCTGGGACTCGGGCGCGAACAGGCGAATCCGCGCCGGTTTCAGGCGCACTCGTTGCCCGTTCGTGAGGGTGGGGCCGAAGGCCAGCACCCGCTCGACGCGCGCCGCAATGCCGGCGGTTGCCGCCGGGTCCGTTTCGATGTCCAGTTCGTGGGGGCGGACGAAGCCCAGCGCCTCGGCGCCGGGTTGAAAGCCGTTGTGACCTACGGGCAACCGCCCCTCGCTGACGTGCAGATGATGGTCTTGAATCCGGCCGTGAAACAGATTGACCGCACCGAGAAAGCTGTACACGAACGGCGAGGCTGGCTGCTCGTAGACCTCCTGGGGGGCGCCGACTTGCTCGACCCGGCCGTGGTTCATCAGCACGACCCGATCCGACACCTCCAGCGCCTCCTCCTGATCATGGGTCACAAAGATGCTGGTGATGTGCAGCACGTCATGCAATTTTCGCAACCAGCGGCGTAATTCCTTGCGAACCTTGGCGTCCAGCGCGCCGAACGGCTCGTCGAGCAGCAACACGCGCGGCTCGACCGCCAAGGCGCGGGCCAGGGCGATCCGCTGCCGCTGACCGCCGGACAATTGCGTGGGATAGCGTCGGGCGAGCGCCGACAATTGCACCAGGTCCAGAAGCTCGCGGACACGGGAATGAATCACGCTCTCGGCGGGACGTTGCCCGCGCGGTTTGACCCGCAGCCCGAAGGCCACGTTGTCGAACACGGTCATGTGCCGGAACAGGGCGTAATGCTGGAACACGAAGCCGACCTGGCGCTCGCGCACGTGGGCGTTGGAGGCGTCCGCACCGTCGAGAAACACCTGACCGCGATCGGCGGACTCCAGGCCGGCGATAATCCGCAACAGGGTGGTTTTACCGCAACCGGATGGCCCCAGCAGACCCACCAGTTTGCCCGTCGGAAAATCCAGCGTGACGTCGTCGAGGGCGACGAAAGAGCCGAACTGCTTGATGATGTTTTGCACGCGAATGCTCATGCGGGTACTCCCTGAGACTCCTCGCCGGCGTTCAGTGGTTGCCGGCCCCGCCATTCCACCAGGGATTTGATGACCAAGGTCAGCAAGGCCAGCAGCGCCAGGAGCGAGGCCACCGCGAAGGCAGCGGCGAAGTTGTATTCGTTGTAGAGGATTTCCACCTGCAGTGGCAGGGTATTGGTCCGTCCCCGGATGTGGCCGGACACCACCGAGACCGCGCCGAATTCCCCCATGGCGCGGGCGTTGCATAGGATCACGCCGTAGAGCAAGCCCCATTTGACGTTCGGCAGGGTGACGCGCCAGAAGGTCTGCCAGCCGGAAGCCCCCAGCACGATCGCTGCCTCTTCTTCCTCCCGGCCCTGGGCTTCCATCAGGGGAATCAGTTCGCGGGCGACGAACGGGAACGTGACGAATATCGTCGCCAGCACCAGACCAGGCACGGCGAAAATGATTTTCACGTCGTGCGCCATCAACCAGGGACCAAACCAACCCTGCATCCCGAACAGCAGCACGAACATCAGGCCGGCGATGACCGGCGAGACCGAAAACGGTAAATCGATCAAGGTGGTTAACAACTGCTTGCCGCGAAAATCGAATTTCGCAATTGCCCAGGCCGCCGCGACGCCGAACACCAGATTGAGCGGTACGGCGATGGCCGCCACCAGCAGGGTCAAGGCAATCGCAGACAGCGCGTCGGGCTCCACCAGCGCGGCGAAATAGACCTGCCAGCCCTTGCGGAACGCTTCGGCGAACACCGTCATCAGCGGCAACAGCAGGAACAACCCGAAGAACGCCAGCGCAATCGTGATGAGCACCCCTTTAACCCAGGCGGGTTCGCGGGTGGCGACGTTTTCCTCGAACCGCCGCGCGCGGGCGGTCCAGGGGGTGGCGACGGCGGCGCCCATGCTTAGGTCCTCGCGCGACTGCGATTGGCCCAGAGCTGCAGGCCGTTGATCAGAAAGAGCAGGACGAACGAGACCACCAGCATGACCACGGCGATGGCCGTGGCGCCGACGTAGTCGTATTGCTCCAGTTTAGTGATAATCAGCAGCGGGGTGATCTCCGATACCATCGGCACGTTGCCGGCGATAAAGATCACCGACCCGTATTCGCCGACCGCCCGGGCGAAAGCCAGCGCGAAGCCGGTGAGCAGCGCCGGCAACAGCACGGGCAGCAGCACGCGCTGGAACGTCTGCCAGCGATCCGCGCCGAGGCTGGCGGCCGCTTCTTCCAGTTCGGTATCCAGATCCTCGAGCACCGGTTGGACGGTGCGCACCACGAAGGGCAGGCCGATGAAAGTCAGCGCAACCAGAATTCCCAATGGCGTGAAGGCGACCTTGAGGCCCAGCGGTTCCAGCCATTGGCCCAGCCAGCCATTACCGGCGTAGATGGCGGTGAGCGCGATTCCGGCGACGGCGGTGGGCAGAGCGAACGGCAAATCCACCAGCGCATCCACGATCCGCTTGCCCGGAAAGCTGTAGCGCACCAGCACCCAGGCGAAGATCAGCCCGAACACGGCATTGATTGCGGCGGCCAGCAGCGAGACGCCGAAGCTCACCCGATAGGACGCCAGCACCCGCGGCGCGCTGATCACCGTCCAGAATTGCTCCCAGCTCAGCGTCGCCGACTTGAGGAAGACCGCCCCAAGGGGGATCAGCACGATCAGCGCCAGATACACCAGGGTATAGCCCAGCGCGAGCGGAAACCCGGGCAGGACGCGACGCGATTGACCGGCGCTCATCAGTGCTGCACCGCGATCTGGTCATACACGCCACCATCATCGAAATGGGTCTTCTGGGCTTTTTGCCAGCCGCCGAATACCTCGTCGATGGTGAAAAGGGTTACCTTGGCAAATCGCCCGGCGTATTGGGCCGCGATTTGAGGATCGCGTGGGCGGTAGAAGTTCTTGCCTGCGATGTTCTGCCCTTCGGGGCTGTAGAGATATTCCAGATACGCTTCGGCGACCTTGCGCGCGCCTTTCTTGTCCACCACCCGGTCTACCACCGTCACCGGCGGCTCGGCCAGGATCGAAAGTGACGGGGTCACGATCTCGAACTGGTCCGGCCCGAGTTCCTTCCGGGCCAGATACGCCTCGTTCTCCCAGGCGATGAGCACGTCGCCGATGCCGCGCTCCACAAAGGTCGTGGTCGAGCCGCGCGCGCCGGAATCGAGCACGGGGACGTTCTTGTACAATCGGCCCACGAACTCGCGGGCCTTGGCCTCGTCGCCATCAGGCTTCTTCAGCGCGTAACCCCAGGCCGCGAGATAGTTCCAGCGGGCGCCGCCGGAGGTCTTGGGATTGGGGGTGACGACCGAGACGCCCGGCTTGACCAGATCGTCCCAGTCCTTGATGCCCTTGGGGTTGCCCTTGCGGACCAGGAACACGATGGTCGAGGTGTAGGGCGAACTGTTATTCGGCAACCGCTTTTGCCAGTCTTGCGGGATCAGCTTGCCTTTCTCGGCGATGGCGTCGATATCGTAGGCCAAGGCCAGGGTCACCACGTCGGCTTCCAGGCCATCGATCACCGAACGGGCCTGCTTGCCGGAGCCCCCGTGCGACTGCTGAATGGTCACCGTCTCGCCACTCTGGTCTTTCCAGTACTTGGCGAAGGCGGCGTTGAAGTCCTGATAGAGTTCGCGGGTGGGATCGTAGGAGACGTTCAACAGGGTGGCTTGGGCGAGGGTGGCCGAACTGGCTCCCACCGTCAGGGCGAGGACAAGCAGGGTCCGAGTAAGATGAATAATTTTCATCGGGTTTCTCCGAAAATTAAGGTGATTTCCTGGAAAGATTATACCTGTGGGGCCATAGGGGCACGGCGCCGCCGTGTCCCTACAGAGGTCGGCCTGGTAAGGCGATTTCCCAAAAAGATCATACCTGTAGATCAGACTTCAGCCTGACTTTTTAAGCTAATGATCTCAAAGAGTTAGGCTAAAGCCCAACCCACATTCTGGTACAGTCTTTATCAGAAATCACCTAAGGTCTTTTATGGAAGTCGCCTAAGAACCCGAGAAAATATACAAGTTGATTTTATTATTTAATAAACGAAAAAAAACGAATTGCTTATCAGGGCTGTGCATATACTTTGGGATGTGCTTGCACCCCCGACCGCGAGGTGAACAGCGCGTTGGCGACTTCGATCAGGTTGATGTTGCAGCGAACCGCCTCCTGAAGGATTCGGAGCTGTTGAAAATACACGCGGGGACTTCGATGGATGAACGGGGCGCAAACCGGCGATTTCGCGCGGATTTCGGGCGCATACGCTACCCCGATCAGCGCTCGATGATGTAGATCAAATCGGCGCCGGTGCCGACGTTGCTGTTGGTAAGCTCGAAAGCCAGCCGCCTGCCGATCCGGTATTTGACGTTGAAAGTGTTGACGGCGTTGAGCAGGCCAACTCCATACCCGACATAGAGACTCGGCGTCAGGTACTTGCCCAGCGTCAGCGAGGTGTCGTTACCGCCGTTGCCACCCAGTTCCAGCTCATCCAGCCCGAACGCATTGCCCAGTCCCTGGGTCAGCGCGCCGCTGCCCAGCCCCAGGGCGTTGGCCGCCTTGAACAGCAGCGCCGACTCGCCGCCCGAGCCCCCGGGCGCCCGGCCCAGCGCCAGATAGGACAGGATGTTGGAATCAGGCATCTTGGGGTCGGAGAACAGGGTGACCTGGGGCTTTTTCAGCGTGCCCCGGATTTGTGCGCCAGCGGTGATCGTACCGTCGGTGGTGGAACTCTGAGCCTGCCGCACCACCCGTAAATCTAGTCCTGGATTGTCGAGCGGGCTGCTGCTGAACAGCAGTCGTCCGCGTTGGATCTGAATCGCCTCGCCGAAAATCCGGTAGTCGCCGGCGACGACCTCGATGCTGCCGCTGCCGCGCGGCGCCAGCTGCGGGGTTTCCTCCACCAGCAGATTCCCTTGCAAGCGGCCCTTGAATGCGGGTGTTTCCAGGCGCACGTCGTCGCCCAGAATCACCCGTACCCGGGCGAAGATATCGAATCCTCCAGGTGTGGAGGATATGGCGCCGTTGGCGCCGTCGACGAGCACCACATCGTTCGAGGCCCTGACCGCGCCCGGCCGTTCGCCGCCCGGCCGCAGAAAAGCCTTCGGAATGGTCACCGTTCCCTCGATCCGGACCCCTTGCCGGGTCATGTCAAGGGTGAGATCGGGACTGAGCTGAATTTGCAGATCGGTGGTTTTCAGCGCTTGGAAATTCTCACCCTGAATTGTCAGATTCAATTGCGGTTTCAGTGGATCGACAGTCCCGGTTAGTTGCAACTGGCCAGGATCGGAACGGACTGAGCCGGAGAGGCGCAGGGGTCCCTGCCCGTCACTGACGGCGGCAAACTGAAGATTTTCCAGCTTGATCCCGGCTTGGGGAATGCTGGCCCCGGCATTCTCCAGCCGGATGTCGCCGCGCAGCGCCAGCTTGGAAACCGTGCCGGCGACATTGACATCCGCCCGCAGTTGTCCGGTAACGTTTTCCACTTGGGGCGCAAACACGGAGGCCACTTTCAGATCGGTGATGGCGGCGTTGATTTTGCCGTTCAGCCGGGCCGCGCCGAATGGGTCCTGCGCTTGCAGACTGGCCTGCAACTGTCCCGTTTGCGCCAGGTCCAGCCGCGCCTGACCGCTGGCGGTCCGACCGTCGGTTTGGAGTTGCACGCTGCCGCCGTTGAGAGTGAAGCGCACCGGCTGACCGTTAGCCTCCATGCTCAGGCTGCCGGGAGCGATGTTGAAGTTGGCCTTGCCCTGGATCGCGCCACCGATCCTGCCGCTAGCGGTGGCTTCGCCGCCGACGCGGGTGGCGAGCATCATCCCTTCGGGTAAAAAGCGTTTGAACCGGTCCGGGGTGAGGTCGCTGAGTTGCACCCGGCCGTTGAAGGCGCCGGATTGCTCCCACTGGCCTTGCAGGCACAACCGGGTAGGGGCGCTGCTCAGACAGGCGGCGTCGAGACTGGCGGCCTTGGCCGAAGCGCGTACCGGGGCCGGTTTATCCAGGTTCCAGGTTCCGGCGACGGTATCCTTGGCGCTGAGTTGCATGATGCGGCCCTGCCAGGTCAGGGAGGGCGTTTGCAGACTGCCGGCGAGCGCCAGCAGGAAGCGGCCGGGTTCGCCGGCCAGTTCCGCCTTGAGATCGTGCGCCGTCGGCGTGCCGCCGCCATCGAGAGTGAACGATTTCCAGTTCTGGCCGCCGAGCGTCAATCCTTCGCCGCTGATTTTGATCTGGGAGCGGCTGGCACCGCCGACGTCCACATTGGCCTCGCCGCGCAATTTCTGAATTTGGGTGTCGCCCTGCCGCAGATTTTGCACGGTGAAGCTGGCCGCTATCGCCGGCCGGTCGCGGGGGCCGCTCAGAGTGCCGGTGCTGGCGATGGTCCCGCTCAGGCCGGGAACCAGGGATTTCAGTTGCGGCGCATCCAGTTTCCAGCGCAAATCCCAGCGCTGCGCCAGCGACCCGTCCGCTTCCAGCCGGGCATCCCCGGCGCTCACCTTTAGGGCCTTGATCGTCAAATTCTGATCCTGAACCGCGACATCGGCATTGCCGCGCACCGCCTGCCCGCTCACCGTCCCGGCCAGTTCTTCCAGCAGCAGATTGGCGCGCAATGCGCCGTTTTCCAGGCCGCCATCGCTTTTGAGCCGCAGGTTCAGCTTGCCGGGTACGTCTTTCCAGTGCGCGCCAGGATTGATTCCCGCCCCGCTCAATTCCGTTTGCCAGCGCACGGCGGGCAGCCAGGCGACATCGGCTTTGCCCTCGATCATGCCTTCCAGCGTCTGGCCATTCAGCTTCACCTCGCGCACGGCCTGGTCGGAACCCTGACCGGCCAGCGTCCAGCGGCCCTTGGGAATATCGGGACCTTGCACTTCGGCGGCGAGCTGAAATCGGTAGTCCTTGGGCGTGCCTTCGGCGGTGAATTCACCCTGGGCGCTTTCCACCTGCGCCGGACCGGTCAGCGGCCAGACCAGGGATCGCCACTGGCCAGAAGCTTTGAAGCGCAAATCGGCGAATCGCAGGTCGCCCTTGGCGTCGAGCGCCAGTGGCCGGTCGGCGGCGGTCAACCGCAGGTCATCCAGCTTGATCGCTCGTTCATCGCCGGCGGCAGTGAATTTCAGAGTAGCGGGACCGAGTTCGGGCAAAGTGGCGTTGATTTCGCCCTGGCCCTCGAACCGGGCCAGTACACCCTTGGCATCCAGCCGGACGGTCAGTGGCTTGCCGGCCAGTTCTGGAACGAAGGGCTTGAGATCGGCCACGTCCAGTTTGGCCTGGGCCGACCAGGCGGGCTGTGGATCGAGCGGCTGGCGAACTTCGCCGCTCATGTCCAGCGTGGCCGTGCCGGTGACATGCTGGGTCAGTTGCAAGCGTTCGCGCAGTTCGCCCTCGATTTTACCTTGGCCGGTGAAGGTTCCATGATCCGGAGTCGGTAATTGCCAGTCGAGTTGGACTTGGAGCGGATAGCCGCCGATGGGATTCAGTCGGCCGCTCAAACGGGCCTCGCCCTGGGGCGCCCGGACTTCCAGGGTTTCGATGTTCAGACCCCCGGCCTCGGTACGGGCCTTGAGGTGAATGGTGTCAATCTGAATGGGTTCGGCACCAGCCGGCAGGATGCGAATGTCGCGGCCCTGCAGATCGTTGATGTTGATCGCCAGCGGCAGGCGGATGTCAGGGAGCACCAGCGGTTCGGATGGGGGAGGGGGCGCGACTTCCTCGCCGGGCGGCAGTTGTAGTTCCAGGCCGTTGAAGTGCAGCCGGCTGAGGTTGAACGTGCCGTTGAACAGGTTGGCGGGCTGCCAGTCGAATTCGCCCTGGGCGAGCGCGATCTTGAGAGGGCCATCCTCGTAGCGCACACGCTCGATTCGCAAGGGTCCCAGCAAGTGGCCGCTGACGTAGCCGACGCTCAACTGACCGGGCAAAACCCGCGCGGCCAGCGCCAGCAAACCCCGGAGGCCGGTTTCGGTGGAGACCGTGGATCCCGTTGTCAGCAGGATCAGCAGCAGTAGCAGCAGGAAAAGCCCGAACAGCCAGAACAGCAGGCGGCGCACGGCGAGGAACGAGTTCACAGTTCGGGTCCGATGTTCAGGGAGAAACGGAACGTGTCGCCGGGTGGACGATCCAGCCCGGAGGCCAGATCCAGCCGTACCGGTCCGACCGGCGAGCGCCAGCGCAGGCCAACGCCGGCGCCGGTTTTCATCTCGGGGCTCGCACCATCGAAGGCATCGCCGCTGTCCACGAAGGCGGCCAGGCTCCAGCCGTCCCAAACCTGGTGTTCGTATTCCAGGCTGCCCACCAGCAGGTTTTTGCCGCCGATCACTACGCCCTCCTCGTCGGTGGGGCCAATGCTGTTGAAAGCATAGCCCCGCACGCTGGCGTCGCCGCCGGTGAAAAAGCGCAGGGAGGTCGGCAGTTGCTGGAAATCCTGGCGGATCGCGGTGGCGCCGACATCGCCGCGCGCGATGAACCGGCTGGTTTCGTTCAGGGCATACACGCCTCTCAGACGTAACACGCCTTGAACGAAGTCGAGGTCCGAAAGCAGCGCCGTCGAAGCGCCGCGCACCTCGAAGCCGAATAGCAGGCCACGAGTGGGAAACAGGCGGTCGTCGGCGTCGACCCAGGTCCAATTCAGGCCAGGAATCAGCAACAGCGAACGAGTGGTGGGCTGATTGCCGGCGCTGAAATCCTCGTACTGATAGTTCAGACTGAAATTTTTCAACCACTTGCCATCCTGGAATTGCCAGCCGCCGCCGATGATGAATTGCTCGTAGTCCTGCTGCCGGTAGTTTTGCTGGACGTAGCCGGCGGTCAGGGAGTACTCATCGGTGGTTGGATCGGCGCCGGGGATGAAGTACTTGACACCGATGAGCGACTTGATCGTGGACCATTGCAGCTCCGCCTCGTAGTGATGACCCTGGCGATTGACCCAGCGCTGTTCGGTCTTCAATCGGACGCGCGCCCCGGTATCGGTGCCATAACCCAGGCCGGCGCTGAAGCGGCGTTTCTTGTTCGGCTCCAGCTCCACCTCGACCGGCGCCGTCTCGGTGGCGGCGTCGGGCGGCGCGTTGACCTGAATCTGGCTGAAGTACGGGCTGCTGTTGAGATCGCCTTGCAGCTTCAGCAGGTCGTTAGCGTTATAGGGATCGCCAGGTTTGAAGCGGGGATAGCGATTCAGCAGCTTGGGGGACAGGAAATCCTGTTTGAAGGTGATGGTGCCGAAGCGGTAGCGCGGGCCGGTGTCGTAGTGCAACCGGACCATGGCTTCATAGGCTTGCAGGTTAACCTCGATGACGCGCTCGGTGAAGCGGGCGTTGAAATAACCGCGCTCGGTGGCCAGCGTTTCCAGCGCTTGCTTGAACTGTTCGTACTTAAGCTGATCGAGGGTTTGGCCCTGGACGAGCGGGGCGTTGGCCAGCGCCTGCTGGAAGACCGGGTCCTGCTGGCCCTCGCCGAGAATGCGCAAGTCCAGCGTGGTGATCCGCAGCGGTCGGCCGGACTGAATGCGATAGCGCGCCTCCCAACCGCCGGGGATACGGTTCAGCGAAGATTCGATGGTGGGTTCGTAATACCCGAACGGTTGCAGTGCCTCGCGGATGTGGGTTTCGGCGTTGCCGTGCAGCCAGCGCAGCCGGGCGTCATCCGGCGCAGGTTTACCGGCGAAGCGGTTGAGTTCCAGCAGAGCCAGCACGTTGTCGCGCAACGGTCCGTCCACACCCTCGACCGTCACGGTAAGCGTACCGTTTTCAGCAGTTTCCGTCGCGGCGGGCGGCGCGGCATCTTCCTGAGCGGGTAGGGGTTCGACGATGCCTGCCAGAATGCAGAGCGGTAGCCAGATAAACGCAAGACGTGGGCTGGAACGGAGCATGGCGAAGCGGTTGGGGCGGTGGTCGGCGAGTAGTCGGCGGTCGAACGATGGTGGCGGGCGCGGTTCCAAGAGTAGCGGCGGTTATAATCCACCCAAACCCTATTTAGCACGCTTCGCAGGTTTGGCAAATCCCCGAAGCCTGCGATTTCCGAGAACCGCCTGGACATCATCATGCCACATTTGCATTATCCACCGCTCGCAGTCTTGGCCCACGATATTGAACCGAGTCCGGTCGGCAAGGTGGTGCTCGTTGTCCTCATTGGCGACGAGAGCGACCGATATCCGTTTGCCAGGCTGTTCCCGGATTGAGGAGCGACGCATGAGTGGTTCAGCGGCAAAAAAGCGTCAGGCGCTGGCGGCGATGGAACCGTTCATCGTCCGCATCGAGGATCTGACCCATGAGGGTCATGGCGTGGCGCGGCGGGAGGGCAAGGCGGTGTTCGTCGAGGGGGCACTGCCGGGCGAGGAGGTTCGCTGCGCATACACGGCGCGGCGCGGGCGTCACGACGAGGCGCGCACGCTGGAGGTGCTGGCCCCGGCCCCGGAGCGGGTCGAGCCGCGCTGCCCCCATTTTGGCATCTGCGGCGGTTGCGCCCTGCAACATCTCGACCCGACCGCCCAACTGGCGCGCAAGCAGCGCTGGCTGCTGGACAGCCTGACCCATATCGGCAAGGTTCAGCCGGAGCGGGTGTTGGAGCCGCTGACCGGGCCGGTCTGGGGCTATCGGCGGCGGGCGCGGCTGGGCGTCAAGTATGTGACCAAGAAGGGGCGGGTGCTGGTGGGTTTCCGCGAGCGGCGCGGCCCTTACCTCGCCGATCTGCGCCGCTGCGAGATTCTGGACGAACGGGTCGGCGGATTGTTGGAGGAACTGGCCCGGATGATCGAAACCCTGTCCATCCGCGACCGGTTGCCCCAGATCGAGGTGGCTGGCGGCGATGCGGTGATGAGTCTGAGCCTGCGGGTGCTGGCCCCGCCGAGCGAAGCGGATTTGGCGCAACTGCGGTCGTTCGGCGAGCGCCACGGGCTGGCCCTGTACCTGCAACCGGGTGGGCCGGATAGCGTGCGGGCGTTGCAAGATTTCTCTTCACCCCTGGCCCCTCTCCGACCAAAGGAGAGGGCAGTGTTGAGCTATCGGCTGGCGGACGGGCTGGAACTGGAGTTCCAGCCGCAGCACTTCATCCAGATCAACGCTGCCCTGAATCGGGCGCTGGTCGAGCGGACGGGTGAACTGCTGGAAATTGGGCCGGAGGATCGGGTACTGGATTTATTCTGCGGGCTGGGCAATTTCACCCTGGCGCTGGCCCGGCGGGCGCGAGAGGTGGTCGGGGTGGAAGGGGACGCCAGTCTGGTCGAGTCGGCCGGGCGCAATGCCGCGCGCAACGGGATTGCCAACGCCGCGTTTTACGCCGCCGATCTGGCCGGTGATTTGACCGGGCAACCCTGGATTCAGGGCGGCTATGACCGGATTCTGCTCGATCCGCCCCGGTCCGGCGCGCTGGAGCTGATGCCCTGGCTGGCGACGCTGGGGGCGCGGCGGATCGTCTATGTCTCCTGCCATCCCGCCACTCTGGCGCGCGATGTCGGCGAGCTGACGCAGCGCTTCGGCTACCGGTTGCTCGGCGCCGGCGTGCTGGACATGTTTCCCCATACCACCCATGTCGAGTCCGTGGCGGTGCTGGCGAGGTAAGCGGTGGGGTGGTGTAGAGTTATACCGGTTCCCAACTGGTTTTATTGGAATCAGTGAGTAGGATGCGGTGACGAAGGAACCGCATCCATCGAGACCGATGCGGTTCTCAAGCTCACCGCATCCTACGACTACGACTTCAATCGTAGTGGGTGACTCCGATTTGGATGCTGCCTTTGAAGTTAGGGGGTACTGTGCGACTGGTTTCCGGGCGAACTCGATGATGTGGCGCGGTGCATTCCACCGAAAGCTGAAATGATCACGGGGCCGGTGATCTCAAGACGCCGGGCTCACCCCGCCCCTTCCCGCGCCTCCAGTTCCTCCCAGCGCCGGTAGGCGGCTTCCAGTTCGGTCTCCAAGGTCCGCAATTCCTCCATGCGCCGGGTGATCGCCGCCGGTTCCTGTTTGTAAAAAGCCGGGTCAGCGGTCAGGGCGTGCAACCCCCGTTGCCGCTGCTCCAGTTCCTCGATGCGCGCCGGCAGCCGCTCCAGTTCCCGCCGTTCGTTGTAGCCGAGCTTGCCGGACCCGACCGGCTTCGGTGGCCGGGCGACGGGTTTGAGTTCCGATTTTGGCTTGGCGGCCACTGCAACCGGCTCCGGCGCGGGCCGCTGGCGCAGCCAGTCGCTGTAGCCGCCGACGTATTCGCGGATGCGCCCGCCGCCCTCGAACACCAGGCAACTGGTCACCACGTTATCCAGAAACGCCCGGTCGTGGCTGACCAGCAGCAACGTGCCGGTGAATTCCAGCAACAGTTCTTCCAGTAGCTCCAGCGTTTCCAGGTCGAGATCGTTGGTCGGTTCGTCCATGACCAGCAGGTTAGCCGGCTGGCTGAACAGCCGCGCCAGCAACAGCCGGTTGCGCTCGCCGCCGGACGCTGGCCGTTGATTTCGAGGGTCTCCCGCCCGCCGGCGACGCTGTCCAGCACCGTCTGTTCCGGGTCCAACTGCTCGCGCAACTGGTCGAACCAGGCGATTTCCAGCTTTGTCCCCCAACGCATCTGACCGCTGTCCGGCGGCAACCGCCCC
>JAGTSD010000176.1 GCA_018262135.1 Pseudomonadota bacterium
GAATCGTCGCTCATCAGAACGAGCCGGGCGATTTCCGCCGCCAGCCGCGCGCCGTTGCGGGCGTAATCGAGCACGTGGGTCGGATTCCGGACGATATCGACGCCTTCGTCCATCAATCCCCGGCCCAGCCTGAGGGTGGTACTGACCACTTTGTCCACCGGCTCGAAAAACCGCCGGAAAATGCCGGCGTCCTCGGTGTTTTCCTCTTCGACCTCGGGAGCTGGCGCCGCATGGACCGGGTGAGAAGCAGGGTCGGTCAACGACAGCAAGACGTGAATCAGGGCGATGCCGTCGGCGTAGCAGTGGTGGATGCGCAGGATGACGGCGCTGCCGCCCTGATAGTCCTCGACCAGATGGAATTGCCACATCGGTTTCGAGAAATCCAGCGGAGTGCTCATCAGATCGCTGGCCAAGTGCTCCAGTTCGGCCTTGTCGGCCCGACCCGGCAACGCGGTGCGCAGGACATGGCGGCCGATATCGAAATGAGGATCAGTCTCCCAGAAGGCGCCCGCGGCTTTCTGGACCGCCCGCTGCCCGAACCGCTGATATTTCAGAAAACGAGTCTCCACCACCTCTTTCAGCCGTTCATAAGTCAACCGCTCGGAGAAAATCATGACGCCGGTGATCATCATCAGATTGGTGGGGCGCTCCATGCGCAACCAGGCCGTATCAATCCCCGATATAGGCTCGCTCTGCTTTTTCTTGGGCATAAGGAAATCCAGAATCATGAATAGTCAGGGATTCTAAGCCAGTGGATTACAAGGAACTTTGCCGAATTGGCCGCTGCGCCGCACGGTCGTTGAGCCGTCGTATTGTTACTATCCGCCTATAGCCATTCCATGCAATCAACCCTCACCGTGGTTCGGCTACACTGGCTCCCAATTTCACGACTCCCCATCACCGGAGAATAATCGCCATGTCCGATCTCGCCAGCCGCTTCCAAACCGCCGCCGAGGATAGCAAGAAACTCAGCAAGCGGCCCGATAACGATACTATGCTGAAACTGTACGCCTGCTTCAAGCAGGGCTCAGCCGGCGACGTCGAAGGCAAGCGGCCCGGCTTCGCCGATCTGGTGGGCCGCGCCAAGTACGACGCCTGGGCCAAGCTGAAGGGCACCGCCAAGGAAGACGCCATGCAGCAGT
The DNA here is from genome assembly GCA_018262135.1 of Pseudomonadota bacterium. Lineage (GTDB taxonomy): Bacteria > Pseudomonadota > Gammaproteobacteria > Competibacterales > Competibacteraceae > Contendibacter. The sequence goes on from JAGTSD010000176.1 coordinate 1,143, forward strand.
ACATTGACCTGGTCGAGTCGCTCAAGAACGCCTGAACCCAGCATGGCCGCCCGCTGAATCGGATTTAGCGAGGCGGCTCCTCGCGCTCGTCCGGTCGGGCCCCCCGCAGCAGATTCAATCCGCTCTCCACCAGCGACGAGCCGGTGCGGACGACTTTCCGGGCGGTTCGGTCCAATAGTTCGGTGGTGGCCAGCGACGCGATGGCGTCGGCGAATCCCTTGCGTACTTCCTCCCGGAACGCCGGCAGACTCTCGGCCGCCGCCTCCCGAAACCCCGCCGTCAGTTCCGCCCGAATCCGGGGCAGCAGTTCGGTCGCCGCCTCACCCACCCCACCGCGCACTTGCGCGCGCAACGGCTCCAGCAGTTCCCGACCGGCCGCGCCCGCGCCCGCCTTCACCCGGGTTTCTACTGTTTCGGCGAAAGCCGCCAGCCGGGCTTCCAGCCGTGGTCGGGCCCAACGGTGAAATGCCACCAGCCCCAGCACCAGCGTGCACACGCTCGATGCCAGCGCTGTAACGATGATCAGAATCAGTATTTGCCCACCACTCATCGGCCATCTCCCTTTTTCTCACGTCTACTTCAATAGCGTTCCCAACCGGCTGAATTCGGAAACAAGGATTTTCAGGGCGGCAAACTCTATAATTCAAGGTCGCCATCATCGAAGTATAGGAGCCAGAACAACATGAATTATTTCGTTACCGGCGCTTCCGGTTTCATCGGCCGCCGCCTGGTCGAAAAATTGCTGCAACGCCCCGACACCACGGTTTACTACCTGATCCTGGAGCGTGAACTGCCGATGGTCCCGCAGCTCCACCAGCGCTGGGGCGCCGGCGCCGCCCGCACGATCCCGATCCTCGGCGACCTGACCCAGCCCAAACTGGGCGTGGCCGAAGCCGACATCGCCCGGCTCAAGGGCAACGTCCGCCACCTGTTTCACCTCGCGGCGATCTACGATCTCAAGGCCAGCGCCGAGATTCAGGAAAAGGTCAACATCCAGGGCACCCGTAACGTGGTCGCCTTCGCCGAGGCCATTGAGGCGGGCTGCTTTCATCTGACCAGTTCCATTGCCGCCGCCGGCCTGTACGAAGGCGTGTTCCGCGAGGACATGTTCGAGGAAGCCGAGGAACTCGACAATCCCTACTACCGCACCAAGCACGAATCGGAAGGCATCGTCCGCCGCGAGTGCTCGCGTCCCTGGCGGATCTACCGGCCCGGCGCGGTAGTCGGCGATTCGCGCACCGGCGAGATGGACAAGATTGACGGCCCCTATTACTTCTTCAAACTGATCCAGAAGGTGCGCAACCTGCTGCCGCCGTGGATGCCGGTGATTGGAATCGAGGGCGGGCGGCTGAATCTGGTGCCAGTCAATTTCATCGTCGATGCGATGGATCACATCGCCCATGTGGACGGGTTGGATGGCCAGTGTTTCCACCTGGTGGACCCTCACCCGCACCGGGTCGGCGATATCCTCAACCTGTTTGCCCACGCCGCCCACGCCCCGGAGATGAGCCTGCGGGTCAACGCGCTGATGTTCGCCTTCGTACCGCAGGTCATCAAGACCGGGCTGGCGCACTTCAAGCCGGCGCGGCGGATGTGGGATCAGATTCTCAAGGATCTGGGCATCCCCGCCGACGCGATCGGCCTGATCAACTACCCCACCCGCTTTGACTGCCGCGAGACGCTCAAGGCGCTCAAGGGCACCGACATCGCCGTACCGCCGCTGGAAACCTACGCCTGGCGGCTGTGGGATTACTGGGAGCGCAACCTCGATCCCGACCTGTTCGTTGACCGCAGCCTGACCGGCGCGGTCAAGGACAAGGTGGTGCTGATCACCGGGGCTTCGGCTGGCATCGGCAAGGCCGCCGCCATCAAGATCGCCGAGGCCGGAGCCAAGACCCTCATCGTCGCCCGCACCGAGGAGAAGTTGCTGGAAACCCAGCGGGAAATCGAGGCGCGTGGCGGCAAGGCGTTCATTTACACTGCCGACGTCGCCGACATTGCCTCCTGCGACGCGCTGATCCAGCAGGTGTTAGCCGATCACGGCGGCGTGGATATCCTGATCAACAACGCTGGCCGCTCCATCCGCCGGGCCATCGAAAATTCGCTGGACCGCTTCCATGACTACGAGCGCACCATGCAACTCAACTACTTCGGCGCGCTGCGGCTGATCATGGGCTTCATCCCCAGCATGTTGCAGAAGAAACGCGGCCACGTCATCAACATTTCGTCCATCGGCGTCCTCAGCAACGCGCCGCGCTTCTCGGCCTACGTCTCCTCCAAGGCAGCGCTGGATGCCTTCTCGCGCTGCGCGGTGGCCGAGTTTTCCGACAGCGGTATCGATTTCACCACGATTAACATGCCGCTGGTGCGCACCGAGATGATCGCGCCGACCAAGATCTACCAGCATGTCCCTACCCTCAGCCCGGACGAGGCGGCGGACATGATCGTGCAGGGGATTATTTACAGGCCCGAGCGCATCGCCACCCGGGTCGGGATTTTCGCCCAGGTGCTGCACGCCGTGGCGCCCAAACTGTACGCCGTGATCATGAACACGGCGTTCCGGCTGTTCCCTGAGTCGTCCGCGGCCAAGGGGTCCCAAACCGAAGCCCGCGAACCCTCGCTGGAGCAGATCTCCTTCGCTCAGTTGACCCGGGGTATTTACTGGTAACGTCCACAAATCCGCCGCGGCGCTGACGGCGTGGCGGGATGCTTTTCGTAACCGGCGAGTCTAAAGACCGGAATCAAGCGCCTCGCGCAATCGCCCTTCAGGGTCCTGCCCTGGCTCGTCCACACCGGGATTGGGGCGCCTTGAGAAGCCTTGCCAACCACCCAAGAGAGAGTAGAACGATGAAACTGAAAATCGGCGATCCGGCCCCCATGTTCGTCGCCACCGCCACCGATGGCAACACGATCAAGCTGTCCGATTATCTCGGCAGGAAACTGGTGCTGTACTTCTATCCGATGGACGACACCCCAGGCTGCACCAAGCAGGCCTGTTCCCTGCGCGACCACAACCAGGAAATCCGGGACAAGGGCGCGGCCATCCTCGGCGTGTCCACCCAGGACGCTGAATCCCACCAGCGATTCACCGCCAAGCACCGGCTCAATTTTCCACTGGTGGCCGACACCGACGGCGCCATCGGGAAGGCCTACGGCGCCATCGGCAGCGGCGGCATGATCGGCGCAGCCATCAACCTGCTGGGCATGGCCAACCGTATCACCTTCATCATCGACGAAAGTGGGCATATCGCCCACATCATTGATAAACCTGATTGCGCCCGCCATGCCGAGGAAGTACTGGGTCTGCTGTAGGGCTGCCACCTGCCAGCGTTTGGACGCGAATTGCGGATTGTCTGTTTCCAATCATCAGTCACATAATGGCACTGCCGTCGATGGAAAGGAGCGCGTCGCCTCCCCCCACTAACCCGTTGCCAGGATCACTCACCACCACCGTCATGCCCATCCAGAGTGTTACCGAGGAGAACCGCGCGATCAGGCGTCATAGCCGTAACGTCCGCCGTGCCACGGGCCGGATTCGCCTCCGTGCGATTTGCCGTCAACCACAGGCCGCGGTTTCCAGCCCCCATCCGGTCGTCCCTGACCTCCCCTCCGTCCGACCACCGGAGGTGGGGGCATGAGGCTCGCTCCCCCGTCCCACATTCAATCCTGGAATCAGGGCGCCGC
>JAGTSD010000015.1 GCA_018262135.1 Pseudomonadota bacterium
GGGTATGACCACTTCGGTTGAATGGCCCTGCACCCGCGTATTCCGCGACCCCGTACACTTCCTCGCCCTCGGCTTCGGTTCCGGCTGCGCGCCGAAAGCGCCCGGCACCTTTGGCACGCTGGCCGCGATTCCGCTGTATCTGCTCATGCAGCCCCTGCCGTTGTCGGCCTATCTGCTGCTGACCGCCGCCGGCTTCATGCTGGGTGTCTGGGTCTGCGACCGCGCCGCCCGCAATCTGGGCGTCCACGATCATCCAGCCATCGTCTGGGATGAAGTGATCGGCTATCTCGTCACCATGATCGCCGCACCGCCGGGCTGGCTGTGGATTATCGCCGGCTTTGCGCTGTTCAGGCTGTTCGACATCCTCAAACCCTGGCCGATCCGGCGGGCTGATCAGCGCATCGGCGGCGGTTTCGGCATCATGTTCGATGACCTGTTGGCGGCGGGTTACGCCTGGCTGGGATTGCAGTTACTGGTTTACGGCGCGGCCCTACTGGACATTTCCTGACTACTGCGTACAGACTTTACCGGTCTTTCCCTGGCAACCGATGGAATCCGCAACCATGAAATTCGAGACGATCGCCATTCACGGCGGCTATACCCCCGAACCGACCACCAAGGCGGTCGCCGTTCCCATCTACCAGACCACGTCCTACGCCTTTGACGACACCCAGCATGGCGCCGATCTGTTCGATCTGAAGGTGCCGGGCAACATCTACACCCGGATCATGAATCCCACCACGGCGGTGCTGGAACAGCGGGTGGCGGCGCTGGAAGGCGGGGTTGGGGCCCTGGCGGTATCGGCGGGTTCAGCGGCGATTACCTACGCCCTGATGACGATTGCCGAAGTCGGTGACAATATCGTCACGACCTCCACTCTGTACGGCGGTACCTACAACCTGTTCGCTCATACCCTGCCGCGTTTCGGCATCGAGGCGCGCTTCGGCGACTACCGCGATATCGAGGGGCTGGGCCGGCTGATTGACGGCAAGACCAAGGCAGTGTTCTGCGAATCCATCGGTAATCCGGCGGCCAACGTGGTGGACTTCGGGGCACTGGCGGCGGTGGCCCACGCCCACGGCGTGCCACTGATCGTGGACAACACCGTGCCGACGCCGTACCTGTGCCGGCCGTTCGAACACGGCGCTGACATCGTGGTTCATTCCCTGACCAAGTACATGGGCGGCCACGGCACCACCCTGGGCGGCATCATCGTGGATTCTGGCCGCTTCCCGTGGGACCAGCACAAGGAGCGGTTCGCCCGGCTGAACGAGCCGGACCCGTCCTATCACGGCGTGGTCTACGTCGAGGCACTGGGGCCGGCGGCGTTCATCGGTCGGGCGCGGGTGGTGCCGCTGCGCAATACCGGCGCGGCGATCTCGCCGTTCAACAGCTTCCTGATCCTGCAAGGGATCGAAACCCTGCCGGTGCGGATGGACCGCCACTGCGAGAACGCAGTCAAGGCCGCCGAATATCTGAGGGATCATCCGCAGGTGGCCTGGGTGCGCTATCCAGCGCTGGCCGACAGCCCGGAAAAGCCGCTGGTGGATAAGTACATGGGCGGGCGCGGTTCCAGCATCCTCAGCTTCGGCATCCAGGGCGGGCGCGAGGCTGGCGCCAAGTTCATTGATGCCCTGCAACTGGTGACCCGGCTGGTCAATATCGGCGACGCCAAGTCGCTGGCCTGCCATCCAGCCACCACCACCCACCGGCAACTGTCGCCGGCGGAACTTGAAAAGGCTGGCGTCAGCGAGGACCTGGTGCGGCTGTCCATCGGCATCGAACACATTGACGACATCCTCGCCGATCTGGAACAGTCGCTGGCGGCGGCGCGGTGATCCCGTGAAGCTGCCGTGAAACAAGACCTGCTGAAGCTGTTGCAACGAACGTTGCGCGGTGAGTTGAACCGCACCCGACGCCGCAAGAGCCGGTCACCTTGGGTGATCGGCGGGCTGACGGTCGCTATCGTCGCGATCAGCTATGTCCTGCACGAACCCAGGGCTCCCACTTCAGCAGTAGCCCGGGGGATGGAATTAACCTGCACTGTGAAGTCGGTCTTTGACGGCGACACCCTGGCCGCCAGTTGTCCCGAGGGGGAAGTCAGGGTGCGAATGTTTGGCATCGACGCGCCGGAAATGGGCCAGGAACCGTGGGGCGACCGCTCGAAGGAGGCGCTGCGCGGTCTGCTACCCCGCCGCGACTGGGTTCGTCTGCGGGTGATGGATCGGGACCGCTACGACCGAACGGTCGCCCAGGTCTTCGCCGGCGAGCGCGATGTCGGTCTGGAAATGGTTCGGCAGGGACGGGCGAGGGTGTACGAGCAGTACAATGACTCGCCGGCCTACCAGCAGGCTGAAGCCGAGGCCCGGCGGGCCCGGCGCGGCATCTGGGAAAAACCCGGCGGCCAGCGGGACCCCGCGACCTGGCGGCGGCTGAATCCGCGCTGAAGCCGATCCGACTGGCGATTCCTCATGGCTGCGTCGCCTGCTGCACCCCCCATCCACCGCGCTGCCATCCGTCAGGATGCTGAACAGTACCGCTGCGAGGGTGACTGGACGCTGGCTGGCGTCGAGACGCTGGAGGCGCAACTGCGTGGCATCTCCTGGCCAGCGGGCGAATTGCATCTGGATGGTTCCGCCATCCAGGCCATTGATACGACCGGCGCTCTGTGCTTGCTGAATATGGCCGCCGTGCTGGAACAGGCCGGCCACGCGGTCTGCCTGGTCAACCTGCGCGAGGAGCATCAGGCCCTGCTGGATCTTGTGCGGGAACGCCGCGCCAGCGCCGGCGCGGTTCCGCCGCTCCCCGTGGCACGGGGGGCGCTGGAGCGAGTCGGCCGGTGGGTTGGATCGCACGCCCGCCACGCCATCGAATTCCTGGCGTTTATCGGCGAGGCGGCGGTGGCGCTGGGGCGATTGGTGGTGCGCCCCGGCCGGTTTCGCTGGCGGGCGCTATTCGGCAATATCGAAACCGCCGGCGTCCACGCCCTGCCCATCGTCGCCCTGCTGTCGTTCATGATGGGCATGGTCATCGCCTATCAGGGCGGGCAGCAGCTCAAGTTTTACGGCGCCAACATTTTCATCGTCGAACTGGTGTCGCTCACCATGCTGCGCGAACTGGCGCCGCTGATCACCGCCATCATCGTTGCCGGGCGCACCGGCTCGTCCTATACCGCCCAGATTGGTACGATGCGGATCACCGAGGAGGTGGATGCGTTACGCACCATCGGCATTCCGCCCATGGACCTGTTAGTGTTGCCCAAGCTGCTGGCGCTGACCCTCGCCCTGCCGCTGCTGACGGTATTCGCCGATGCACTGAGCGTGCTGGGCGGCATGGCGATGGCGCAAGTTATGCTGGACGTGAGTTTCAGCGATTTTCTCGACCGCTTCCCGCAGGTCGTGACGCCGACCTCGTTTCTGCTCGGCATCGGCAAGTCGCCGGTGTTTGCCGCCATCATCGCCCTGGTTGGCTGTTATCAGGGTTTCCGAGTGCGCGGCGGGGCCGACAGCGTCGGCCGACACACCACGGTCAGCGTGGTGCAATCCATATTCCTGGTCATCGCTGCCGATGCCCTGTTCTCGGTGGCACTGGGGAGCGTGGGGCTATGGCGTTGAACGCGAACCCGGCCGAGACCGTGATCGCGGTGCGCGGCCTGCGCACCCAGTTCGGCCCGACGGTCATTCATGAGAATCTGGATCTCGATATCCGGCGCGGTGAAATCGTCGCCCTGGTCGGCGGTAGTGGCTCTGGCAAGACTACGCTGCTGCGGGCGATCATCATGCTGTTGCAGCCGGTGGCCGGTTCCATCGAGCTGTTCGGCCAGGAGATCGTCGGTATTAACGACCGTGTTGCGTTCCGGTTGCGCCGGCGGTTCGGGATGCTGTTCCAGCAGGGGGCGCTGTTCAGTTCGCTGACGGTACGCGAGAACGTGGCGGTGCCGTTGCGCGAGCATACCCGCCTGCCGGCGGCACAAATCACGGACATCGCCGATCTCAAGATCGCACTGGCCGGGCTGCCGGCGGATGCCGGCGCCAAGCTGCCGCGCGAGTTGAGCGGCGGCATGTTAAAGCGCGCGGCGCTGGCTCGGGCACTGGCGTTGGACCCGGCGCTGCTGTTCCTGGACGAACCGACTGCCGGGTTGGATCCGGTCAGCGCCGGGGCGTTCGACGAACTGGTGGTGCAGCTCAAGGAATCGCTGGGGCTGACGGTGGTGATGGTGACCCACGACCTGGACACCCTGTGGAGCGCCACCGACCGGGTCGCGTTTCTGGGCGAAAAGCGGGTGGTCGGTTATGCGCCGATGCGCGAGTTGACCCAAGCCGAACACCCGCTGATTCGGGCGTACTTCGAGGGGCCGCGCGGGCGCGCGGCGCGGGAGCAGGTGTGCAGAGCAAAGTGAATTACGCCCTGGTGGGGCTGTTCGTGGTGCTGCTGGGTTCGGCGCTGCTGAGCGCGGCGTTCTGGCTGACGCTGGGCGGCGAAACCAGGACTTACGACCGTTACCGGGTATATTTCCGGGAATCGGTAGCGGGTCTGAATCCCAAGGCCACGGTGCGTTATCGCGGCGTCCAGGTCGGACAGGTGGAATCCATTCGACTGGACCCCAACAATCCCGATCAGGTGGATGTGGTGCTGAATATCGAACGCAGCACCCCTATCCGCCGCGACACCATCGCCACGCTGTCTACTCGGGGCTTAACCGGCGTGGCGGCAGTGGAGTTGAGCAGCGGCAGCGGCCAGTCACTACTGCTGGAGAAACAAGCCGGTCAGGAATTGCCGGTGATTCAGGCTGGTCCGTCGCTGGTGGCGCGGCTGGATGACGCCTTTAACAATATGCTGGCCAACGTGGATAATCTGTCGCGGCGACTGGAACGGTTGCTGGGCGATGACAACCAGATCGCCCTGACCCGGACCCTGCAACATCTGGACACGATTACCGGCGCGGTCGCCGGGCGGTCCGACAGTCTGCGTCAGACGCTGACCAATGTGGAAACCTTCACCGGTACACTGGCAGGGCGGGCGGAACGGCTGGGGAAGGCGCTGGATCGCCTGGTGATCACGCTGGAAGGTGCCGGCGACCTGAGCGGTCAGGTTAGCGCAACGATGAGTGATTTTCGGGGGGCCGCCCAAGCGGTGCGAAAGACGGCGGATACTTTCAACCAGACCAGTCTGGATCTGGGCGGCATGGCCAGGGAGGGACAGCGGGAGTTGCAGCGGTTGGGGCAGACCACCGTGCCCGAGTTGAACGAATTGCTGGCGCAGGCCAGCGAAATGGTGACGGCCCTGCGGCAACTGGCCGAACTGTTGGAACAGAATCCCCGCACCCTGTTGCTGGGCAAGCCTGGCGGTCGGCCAGGGCCGGGAGAGGAATAGGTAAACAACGATGGGTCAAAGGGGAAAAAAGTGATAAAAAACAAATTCTTGATGGGAGGAATACTGCTGGCGCTGGCCGGGGGATGCACGCTGCCTCAGGATCAATCACCGCCGGCGCAAGGCTATTTGCTGGAGGTCGGGACTTACGCGCCGGCGCCAGCCCGACGCACCAGCGGCAAGACGCTGCTGGTGACTGTGCCCAAGGCGGCGCCGGGATTCGATTCCAATCGCATCGCCTACACCCGGGAGCCCCCGAAGCTGGATTATTACAAGGACAGCATATGGAACGACGCGCCGGCCAAAATGCTGCTGCCGATCCTGGTGCGCGCCTTCGAGGCGACAGGCGCGTTCAAGGCGGTGGTATCGCCGCCGGCCCCGGGTCTGGCCAACCTGCGGGTGGATGTGGACGTCATCCGGCTGCAACAGGAATTCATGACCCAGCCCAGCCGGGTGCGGTTGATGGCGCGGATCAAGGTCGTGGATTTAAAGAGCGGGCACGTGCTGGGAACGCAGGTGTTCGAGGCGGTGGAGCCGGCGCCCAGCGACAACGCCAACGGCGCAGCCCGGGCAGCCAATGCGGCGGTGCAAAAGGTGCTGGATCAAATGGTGCGGTTCGCGCTGCGCTATCTTTAAAGATCAACGGGTTGAAGACGGGTAGGGTACGCAATGCGTACCTTGCTCCTGGCGTCGGGCATCTGCATCACCAGCAGCAAGTGCAGCGGTTCGCACGTCATGAATCGCTGTTCCCCTCGCTGGCGCTGGCGTTCGCCCCGGGCTCCCGCCGGTAGTCCTTGAGGGTTTCGGCGATCAGAAAGGCGAGTTCCAGGCTTTGCGAAGCGTTCAGGCGCGGATCGCAGAGCGTGTGATAACGGACAGCCAGGCCCTGCTCGGTGATCGCCTGCGCGCCGCCCAGGCATTCGGTGACATCCTGCCCGGTCAACTCAAAATGCACCCCGCCTGGAATGCTGCCCTCGGCACGGTGGATGGCGAAGAACTGCCGCACCTCGTCGAGGATGCGGGTGAAGGGGCGGGTTTTGTAGCCGGTGCTGGTTTCCAGCGTATTGCCATGCATCGGATCGCAGGACCAGATCACGCACCGGCCTTCGCGTTGCACCACCCGGATCAGCGGCGGCAGAGCGGTTGCGATTTTATCCGCGCCCATGCGGCTGATCAGGGTCAGGCGGCCCGGCTGATCGTCTGGATTCAGCGCGTCCAGCAAGCGCAACAGGGTGTCGGGGGCAGCGGTCGGTCCCAGTTTGAGGCCGATGGGATTGGCGATGCCGCGCAGGAATTCAACATGCGCGCCGTCTACTTGCCGGGTGCGTTCGCCGATCCACAGGAAATGCGCCGAACCATCGTACCACTCACCGGTTTGTGGGTCGCACCGGGTCAGCGCCTGCTCGTAGCCCAGCAACAGTGCCTCGTGCGAGGTGTAGAAATTCACCTGCCGCACCTGCGGGTCGGCGACGGCATCCAGCCCACAGGCGCGCATGAACGCCAGCGTTTCGCTGATCCGGCTGGCCAGGTCGCGGTAGCGGGCACCCTGGGGGCTGGCGCGCAGGAAATCGAAATTCCATTGCTGAACCCGGTGTAGATCGGCGAAGCCGCCCTGGGCCAGCGCCCGCAACAGGTTCAGGGTCGCCGCCGACTGGGCGTAGGCGCGCAACTGCCGGCGCGGGTCGGGATGGCGGGCTTCGGCGGTGAAGTCGAGATCGTTGACGATGTCGCCCCGATAGCTGGGCAGGGTCGTGCCGTTGCGGGTTTCGGTCGACGAGCTGCGCGGCTTGGCGAACTGGCCGGCCATCCGCCCGACCTTGACCACCGGACAGGCGGCGGCGAAGGTCAAAATGACAGCCATTTGCAACAGGACGCGGAACGTGTCGGTAATCGCGCGCTCGTTGAAATCAGCGAAGCTCTCGGCGCAGTCGCCGCCCTGGAGCAGGAACGCGCGCCCGGCAGCGACCTCGGCCAAGTGCTGGCGCAGCGTACGGATTTCGCCGGCGAATACGAGGGGCAACGAGGCCGCCAGCCGCTCCTCGACCTCGGCCAGCGTCGGCAGGTCGTCGTAAACCGGCATTTGCGCCGCCGGGCGTTGCCGCCAGCTTGTCGGGGTCCAGGGAGTTTGGGGGTGTGGCATGGGTTGGGACATTGGGGTATCCGAAAGCCGGTGGAAAGCTGGCTCCACTGTTCTATAGATCAAAGAGTTAGCTTACGTCTCTCAGAATTGGGGAAACTCGCCACGCAAACCAGAAGAAACTCCTGCTTTCACGGCAGGCGCAACAATTCCACGATGGCGTCGGCGGCCTGGCGGCTGGCGTCACAGCGCAGTTCGCGATGCAGGGCGTCGAACTCAGCCGTCAACTGCTCGCAGGCCAGAGGCTGGTCCAGCCAGCGCAAGATCGCTGGCCCCAGCTTTTCCACGGTTGCGGCTTCCTGGATGAACTCCGGCACCAGTTCCCGCCCGGCCAGCAGATTGGGCAGGGCGAAGTGGGAAATCCTCACCAGCCGCCGGGCGAGCCACGCAGTCAGCGGCGCCACCCGATAGGCCACCACCATCGGCCGCTTGAGCAGCATGGCCTCCAGCGTTGCAGTGCCCGAGGCCAGCGCCACCACGTCGGCAGCAGCCATCGCCTCGCGGGACTGGCCCTGCGCCAGCATCAGCGGCAAGCCTGGCGCACGTTCGGCTTGCATTCCCGCCAGCATTTCATACAGGTTTGGCGTCGCCGCTGGCAGCACGAACCGAAGATCAGGGCGTCGGGCGTACAACCAGATCGCAGTATCCAGCAACAGCGGGCCAAGCCGGCTGGCTTCGCCCAGACGACTGCCGGGCAGCAGCGCGATGACGGGCGCTGCGTCCGGCGCCGGCAATCCCAGCGCCTGCCGGGCCGCCGCCGGATCGCTGCGCAGCGGAATGGCATCGGCCAGCGGATGCCCTACCGCGCGCACCCGCACACCGTGTTCCTGATAGAACGCGGCCTCGAAGGGAAACAGGGTCAGCATCAAATCCACGGCGCGAGCGATTTTGCGCACCCTCCACGCCCGCCAGGCCCAGACTGATGGGCTGACGTAATGCACGGTGGGAATGCCATGAGCGCGCAACCGGCGCTCCAGCCCCAGATTGAAATCCGGGGCGTCGATGCCGACAAATGCCAACGGGGGATCGGTGATGAATTGCCGACACAGCTGGCGGCGGCGGGCCAGCAGCTCGGGCAGATGCCGCAACACCTCCACCAGCCCCATGACCGCCAATTGCTCCATCGGAAAAATGGTCTGAAACCCCTGGGCCAGCATCGCCGGTCCACCGATGCCGGTAAAGCGCAGTTGTGGATAATGCACCCGGAGCGCGGCCATCAGACCGGCGCCCAGCAAATCGCCTGACAATTCGCCGGCAACGATGGCAATGTGCATGAGCAGCCGGCCCTAAGGCACTATCAACATGAGTTCGCTGCACCCTTTCGAGTCCGTGCCTTCCGTGTTTTCCGTGGACAAAATCATCCGCCTAGCGCACGATCCCGTTACGGGACGGGGTTGCCAGGAAATCGGCCAGAATGTGCAGGCGCGGGCATTCCACCGCCATCTCCCGTACCTTGTCCAGCGCTTCCTCCAGTCGCAAATTGGTACGGTAGATCACCTTGTAGGCGCGGCGAATCACCTGAATCTCCTCGTCGGCAAAGCCGCGCCGGCGCAAGCCCTCAGCGTTGATGCCGTGCGGCTCGGCGCGATAGCCGGCCACAGTCACGTAGGGCGGCACGTCCCGATGCACGCCGCAGGCGAATCCGCAAAAGCTGTGCATCCCCATGCGGGTGAACTGGTACACCAGGGCGAAGCCGCCCAGCACCACGTCATCATCAATGTGGACATGCCCGGCCAGCGACGCCCCGTTGGCGAAGATGGTCCGGTTGCCGACGACGCAATCGTGGGCGATGTGGACATAGGCCATGATCCAGTTATCGTCGCCCAAGCGGGTCAGCCCGGCATCCTGCGCTGTGCCGCGATTCATGGTGACGAATTCACGGATGGTATTGCGGTCGCCGATTTCCAGCCAGGTCGGCTCGCCGCCAAATTTTTTATCCTGCGGGATTTCGCCCAGCGAGCTGAACTGATAAATCCGGTTGTCGCGGCCAATCCGGGTCGGTCCCTGGATCACGACGTGCGGACCGATCCAGGTACCGGCGCCGATCTCCACCTCCGCGCCGATGATCGAGAACGGCCCCACAGTCACATCCGGCGCCAGTCGGGCCGCCGGGTCCACCACCGCGCGTGGATCAATCACGGGTTGATGTCCCGTTTAGCGCACATCAGGTCGGCGGATGCGACCAGTTGACCGTCCACCTTGGCTTCACAGATGAATTTGCCGATATCGCGCTTGATCCGGTCCAGCCGGACTTCCAGGATCAGTTGATCGCCTGGCCCGACCGGCCGCTTGAAGCGGGCGTTGTCTACCCCTACCAGGTAGTACATGGAACGATGGTCGGGCCTTTCGCCCTCGCTCTTGAATGCCAGAACCCCGGTCGCTTGCGCCAGCGCCTCCAGAATCAGCACGCCAGGCATGATCGGCCGTTGCGGAAAGTGCCCCAGGAAAAAGGGTTCGTTAAAACTGACATTCTTGAGGCCGGTCAGCGACCGCCCCGGGTCTATCGCCAGCACGCGGTCGATCAACAAAAACGGGTAACGATGCGGCAGGTATTCCAGAATTTCCTGAATATCCATCGGTTCCAAGGCCTTGCCCTCTCAAGTTGCGCCGTCGCGGCCGATTTTTCTTTCCAGGGCCGCCAGCCGCCGGAACAATTCGTCCAGCCGGCGCAGGCGGGCGCTGATCTTGTTCCACAGCCGGTTGGGTTCCACCGCCAAGCCTGAGGAGTAGATGCCCGGCTGGGTGATGGACTGGGTCACCAGCGACATGCCGGTAATCTGAACCCGGTCGGCGATTTCCAGATGACCGGCAATGCCGACACCACCACCGATCATGCAGTGCCGGCCGATCCGGGCGCTGCCGGCGATGCCGACACAGCCGGCCAGGGCGCTGTGGGCACCGATGCGGACGTTGTGGGCCACCTGAATCTGGTTGTCCAGCTTGACCCCTTCCTCAATCACGGTATCTTCCAGCGCGCCGCGATCGATGGTGGTGTTGGCGCCGATCTCGACATCGTCTCCGATCACCACGCTGCCCAGTTGGGGAACCCTGAGCCAACGACCATCGCGGTCGAGAGCCAGGCCAAAACCGTCGCTGCCGATCACCACGCCCGGCTGGGCCAATACCCGGCGGCCGAGCCGCACCCGATGGCAGACCGTCACCTGGGCTACCAGCCGGCTGCCTTCCCCAATCGTGGCCTGCTCGCCAATCACGCAGCCCGGCCCCACGATCGCACCGGTCTCGATCACCGCGCCGGCTTCCACCGCGCAGTGCGGGCCAATCCACGAGTCGTCGGCGATGGATGCCGTAGGACTGACCCAGGCCGTGGGGTGAATGCCCCGCCGCGATTCGGCAGCCGGTTCGAACAGCGTCGCGGCCCGCGCGTAGGCGATATGCGGGTTGGCGGCCACCAGCGCCGGCGCCGGGCAATCCCGGGCATCCTCGGGCGACAGAATCACCGCGGTGGCCCGGGTGGTCGCCAGATAGGAGCGATAGCGGGGATGGGTCAGAAAACTGATCTGTCCGGGTTCCGCGCTGTGCAGGGGCGCCACCCCGGCGACGACCGCCGCGGCGTCGCAACCTTGCAGGCGCGCGCCCGCCACCGCGGCGATCTCTCCCAGCGTGGTCATGGTGATTCTACTTGGATGTCAGACGCTTCAGTACCTTTTCGGTGACATCCACCTGGGAGCTGGCGTACAACGTTGCGCTGTCGTTGACAACCAGATCGAAGCCTTCTTCCTTGGCGACGCCGTTAATGACCTCCAGCACCTGTTTTTGGAACTTGCCCAGTTCCTCGTTGCGGCGCAGGTTGAAATCCTCCCGGAATTCATCACTGGTTCGCTTCAGTTCCCGAGCCTGGTTGCGAACGTCGCTCTCCAGACTGCGGCGCTGGCTTTCGCTCATTACCGCTCCGTCCTTGGCCAACTTCTCTTCCTGCTTGCGCAGCGCCTTCAGTGCATCGTCCAGCCCCTTCTTGCGGGGCGCGAATTCCTGTTCCAGCCGCTTGCTGGCCGCTTCGGCCTGCGGCGCGCTGTTCAGAATCTTGGCGATGCTGACAAAGCCGATTTTTACATCGGCCGCCTGCGCCAGCGAAACCGGCAGCGCCAAGGCCGCCCCGATCAATAGATTACGCACGAGTTTCAACGTTGATACCTCCATCAGCAGGATAGTGCGGGACGTCACCCCAATAAAAAATCACTTTCAACCTTCAGTATCAGTTCAGCGGTACGCCGAAGGAAAACTGAAATACTTCGGTTTCATCGCCGGACTGGTCGTTGAGCGGTGCGGCGACACTCAGCACGATGGGTCCCAGCGGCGAGATCCAATAGCCGGCCAAACCGACCGAATAGCGCAACTCGTTGGCATCGAAATCACTCGGAGTGGCGAAGACGTTGCCGATATCAAAAAACGCCGCCAGCCGCACGTTTTCGGATTGAGTCAGTAACGGCGCCGGCAAAAGAAACTGCGTGCTGGCCACGGTTTTGAACGCGCCACCTTTGGGGTCACCGGTAGGGTCGCCAGGGAGATCGCCTTGCTGGTAGTAGCGGGGTCCCAGGGTATTGGCCTTGTAACCGCGCACCGAACGCAGACCACCCGCATAGAAATTCTCGAAGAACGGCAATCCATCAGTGTCGCCGTAGCCATCGCCATAGCCGACTTCGCCACCGACCGTCCACGTAAGCCAGCGCGCCAGCGGGAAATAGGCGATGCCACGATAGTTCAGCTTGAAGAATTCGGCATCGCTGCCCGGAATGGCGATCTCCGCCGCAAGCTGGTTCAGGTAGCCGCTGGTTGGGAAAATAACCCGGTTACGGCTGTCGCGGGCCCAACTGGCGTTTAGCTTGAACTCATTATAGGTATCGCCGTTCTGCCTCAGGTATTCACAAATCTCTGGCGGTGTCCTGTTCGACGTAATCG
>JAGTSD010000177.1 GCA_018262135.1 Pseudomonadota bacterium
CTGGTTGAGACCTGGTGCGCCACGGGGTGAAGGAAGATGAACGAAACGCCGGAACCCACCTTCGAGATTGACGAACTGTGCACCCTGACCGGCGTCGCCCGGCGCACGGTGCGGTTCTACACCCAGAAAGGCTTGCTGGACCCGCCGGAGGGCGAGCGGCGCGGCGCCTACTACACCCGCCGCCATTTGGAGCAACTGCTGCTGATCCGCAAGTGGCAGGCGGCCGGCGTCTCCCTGGAACGCATCGGTCGCCTGCTGCGGGGCGAGGAAGCGGGACTGCCGCCCGCACCGGAACCGGGAACCATCGAGGTCTGGAGCCGGGTGACGCTGCGACCGGGCCTGGAAGTGCATCTGGAACCAGGCCGGCTGGGATTGACACCGGAAGAGACGCGGAACTTGATCCAGCGGTTGATGATGGCGTGTGAAATCAACCCGTGATATCCGTTGGCCTGATTGCCCCCGGCTGGAGCTGGAGCAGGGGGCAATATCAGGATGACGTGGCAAGCCTGACAGCCACCCTTGTTAAACTATACTTACCGGCACTCAAATCAATGACGCCTTGCGGCAGCGCCGGACGGGCTAACAGACCGAAATCATAGTGACTAACAATAATTTGCCTATTAGCCCCCAGTACCGAACCTGGGCGGTAGTCTTCGCCTTGATCACCCTGGCGCTGCTGGCGGGGGGTTATGGGCACTATCGCATCGACACGGAGCGCATTCGCCAGGAGAAATATCAGGACGTCGCCGCCATCGGCGAACTGAAAGCCGGCCAGATCGTGCAATGGCGGCAACAACGACTGGCCGACGCCCACCGGTCCGCGGCGAGTCCGTTCTTTCAGCGGGCGCTGGCAGAGTGGCGCAAGACCCCTGATAATCCTGGCCTGCAGGCGGACTGGCGGCAGCGGTTGAAGCTCGAACAGGAAGCCTATGGCTACGCCGACGTCCTGCTGCTCGATCCGGATGGCCGCATCCTTCTTGCCGCCAACGATGACTCCGACCCGACCGGCCCCGCCACCCAGCAGGCCATCTCGGCAGCCCTCGGCGGTCGCGGCGCGGTATTCTCTAATTTCTATCGCTCTCCCCGCAGCCGCGTTTACCTTGACACGGTCGTACCGGTATTTGGCGCCGAGGGACGGCCGCTGGCCCTGCTGGTGTTGCGCAGCGACGCAGCCTCCTACCTCTATCCTCTGATCCAGTCCTGGCCCACGCCCAGCCGCAGCGCCGAAACGCTCCTGGTCCAGCGGGAGGGCGACGCGATCATCTATCTGAACGAGTTGCGCCACCGGGCTAACACCGTCCTCACCCTGCGCGCACCGTTGGCTCGGAACGATATTCCGGCGGTGCAAGCGGCGCTCGGACGACAAGGTTTTTTCCAAGGCAAGGACTATCGCGATGTGCAGGTACTGGCCGACTTGCGCCCTGTTCCCGGCTCGCCCTGGTTCCTGGTGGCCAAGGTGGATGCCGAGGAGATTCTGGCCGAGGCCCGCTACCATGCCGGGATGGTCGCCCTGTTCGTTCTCCTGGGCATCCTGCTCGCCGGGGCGCTGACCGCCCTGGCCTACCGGCGGCGCCAGACCGGCCTCTATCGCAATCTCTACCGGCTGGAGCGGCGGCAGCGCGAAGCCCAGGAGGAATTCCGCACCACCCTCTACAGCATCGGCGACGCGGTCATCACCACGGATCAGGCGGGGCGGGTACGGCGGATGAATCTGGTGGCGGAGCGGCTGACCGGCTGGTTGGAGGCTGAAGCTCAGGATCAACCCCTCGATGCCGTATTTCGCATCGTCAACGAGGAAACCCGCGCCGCAGTCGAAAACCCCGTCCGGCGCGTACTGCGCGAGGGAAAAGTAGTGGGACTGGCCAACCATACCCTGCTCATCGCCCGGGATGGGACGGAGCGCCCCATCGCCGACAGTGGCGCGCCGATTCATGACGAAAGCGGCGCCATCACCGGTGTGGTACTGGTGTTCCGCGACCAGAGCGAGGAACACGCGGCGCAGAAGGCATTGCGCGACAGCGAGCGCCGTTTCCGCTGGGCCGTGATCGAGGCGCCATTCCCGGTCATGATTTATGCCGAAGATGGCGAAGTGCTGGCGCTGAGTCGCGCCTGGAAGGACATCACCGGTTACGACGAGGCCGACCTTCCGACTGTCGCTGACTGGATGGAACGGGCCTACGGCGCGCGCCAAAAACCCTTTCGGGCGGCCATCGACCGGCTGTACGCCGCGGGCCGGCGCCAGACCGAAGGCGAATTCACCATTACCTGCAAGGATGGAACGCGGCGGCTGTGGGAGTTCAGTTCGACCCCGCTGGGGTCGTTGCCCGACGGTCGCCGCATGGTCGTCAGCATGGCCGCCGACCTCACCGTGCGCCAGCGGGCCGAGGCAGAGGCGCGTCGCAGCGAGGCGCGGCTGCGCAGTCTGGCGAGTATCCTCCAATACCCGGCCGATTCGGTGCAGGAATTCCTGGACTACGCGCTGAACGAAGCCATTCAACTGACCGACAGCAGGATCGGCTACATCTATCGCTACCACGAGGATCGGCAGGAGTTCGTGCTGAACTCGTGGTCCCGGGAGGTGATGCGGGAGTGCAGCATCGTCGATCCCGAGACCTGCTACGAGCTGGACAAGACCGGCCTCTGGGGCGAAGCGGTCCGCCAGCGCCGGCCAATTCTGGTCAACGACTTCACCGCCGCGCATCCCCTCAAGAAGGGTTATCCGGACGGCCACGCCAAACTCTTCAAGTATCTCACCGTGCCGGTCTTCAGCAGGGGCCAGATCGTCGGCGTGATCGGGGTGGCCAACAAGGAGAGCGATTACGACGAAACCGATATTCTCCAGCTTACCCTGCTGATGGAGGCGGTGTGGAAGGTGGTGGAGCGCCGGGAAGCGGAAGACAAGGAACGCCAGGCCGTGCGCTCCTTCCGCATGCTGAGCCACTGCAACAAGGTCATCGCCCTGGCCGAGGAAGACGCCAGTCTCATGCGGGAGATTTGCCGCATCCTGGTGGCCGAGGGGGGCTGGCGGATGGCTTGGGTAGGCGCGGCCGAGTCGGGGCCGGGCAAGCGGGTGCGGCCGGTGGCCCAGGCCGGTATCGAGGACAATCACCTTGAGGCGCTCCAGCTTACCTGGGACGACTCCCCGGCCGGGCAGGGGCCCACCGGCACGGCGATTCGTACCGGCCAGCCGGTGGTCTGCCAGAACCTGCTGACCGACCTCGACTTTGCGCCCTGGCGCGAGATGGCGGCCCAGTACGGCTTTGTCGCCGCCATTTCGTTGCCGCTGACCAACGAAACCGGCGTGTTCGGCGCGCTCAGCCTCTACGCCACGGAGCCGGACGCCTTGGCCCCGGCCGAAGTGGAGCTGCTGCGCCGGCTGGCCGACAATCTATCCTACGCTTTGCGCGTGCTGCGGATGAAAACAGCGCGCGAGCAGGCGGAACGCAAGCGCGACGCCCTCGAGGCTCAGCTCCACCAGGCCCGGAAGATGGAGGCGGTGGGACGGCTGGCGGGCGGCGTGGCGCACGACTTCAACAACATGCTGGCGGTGATCGTTGGCCATACCGACCTGGCCCTGGAGCAGACGGCGCCCGACCATCCGCTGTACGCCGACCTGCTGGCGATTCAGAAAGCCGCCCAGCGTTCGACCGATCTGACCCGCCAGTTGCTGGCCTTCGCCCGCAAGCAGACCATCGCGCCCAGGGCGCTCGACCTCAACGACACCATCGCGGGCATGCTCAAGATGCTCGGGCGGCTCATCGGCGAGGACATCGACCTGCTCTGGAGACCCGCCGGCACGCTATGGCCGGTGAACATGGACCCGACCCAGATCGACCAAATCATGGCCAACCTGGTGGTCAACGCCCGCGACGCGATCACCGGCGTCGGCAAGATCATGATCGAAACCAGCCAGGCGACGCTCGACGAGAGCTATTGCGAGGTGCACGCCGGTTTCATCCCTGGACAGTATGTCCTGCTGGCGGTCAGCGACACCGGCCACGGGATGGACAACGAGATTCTGGCGCAAATGTTCGATCCCTTTTTCACCACCAAGCCGCCCGGGCGGGGCACCGGCCTCGGGCTGGCCACGGTGTACGGCATCGTCAAGCAGAACCACGGCTTTATCAACGTGTACAGCGAACCGGGCAAAGGCACGACCTTCAAAATTTACCGGCCCCGGCACGGGTCGGATCAGGTTGACGTCGCGCCGTCGCCGGCCCCGGCGGCGGCGCCGACCGGCGCCGAGACCGTGCTGCTGGTCGAGGACGAGGAGGCCCTGCTCAAGCTCGGCAAGGTTTTACTCGAACGGCTGGGCTACACCGTGCTGGCCGCCGACAGTCCCAACCAGGCGATTCAATTGGCCGAAACCTACCAGGGCGTCATCCATCTGTTGCTGACCGATGTGATCATGCCGGAAATGAGCGGCCGCGACCTCTGGCATCGGCTCGACGCCCTGCGTCCCGGCCTCAAATGCCTGTTCATGTCCGGCTACACCGCCAACGTGATCGCTCATCACGGCGTTCTCGACGAAGGAGTTCGCTTCCTGCAGAAACCCTTTTCCAGGGAAGTGCTGGCCGTGAAACTCCGCGAGGCGTTGTATGGGCCATGATCGGAGCCGCGCGCCATGCCTTGCTCGCCGCCGCGGCGCCGTACTCTCCCCCACTCGCCCCGACGCCGCGAAAGTTGAACCGCAGCGTGCTGTAATACCACTTGTCATTAAGGTAACTCGCAATAAATACCCTCCATTTTTTTACCATTAAACCTGTGGCTGAATGGTCATGAAGTACT
>JAGTSD010000178.1 GCA_018262135.1 Pseudomonadota bacterium
CCCAGCCCTGCCCCGCAAGGGGGGAGGGAGTCTTGCGGAACAAAGAGCTGCTGAACTCCCCCTCCCCGACGTGGGAGGGGGTTGGGGGGAGGGAGTAAACGCTTACGCTGACTCGTAGCATTCTTTTGATTCAACCTTCGTCGGAGGTGACGATGAACACCTCATCCACCTCGTTGATGTGGTAACGCCGGGGCTTGGCAGCAACTTCGAGATCGCTTTCGCTCAGCCCAGAGTCCTGAAGCATATAGGCGCGGATGGCGGGATCGTTGGGGTTGGTGGTCTCGTCCTGCAACCACCGTTGGACTTGTGGATCTTGCGGCTGAAAGATGTGAACCTCCCGATGGCCGCGTTGCAGCATCGCGTAGACCGGCGGATGACCCAGTTCTACCAGCTTGGTGTAACCCATCCCCTCGTACATCCGCGTCGTTTGCCTGACGCTGGCCAGCACCTTGCCATCGCCTTTGTAATCCGGGCCATACTCGAAAAGATTACCTTTTCCCAGCAGGTGACGGCGCAACGCCGCGACCGCGCCGCCAAGGCCAGTAGCTGGTTTGACGGTTTTCTCGCTCATCGGTGAATTCTCCGCAATATTATTCCACGTGGCATATTCGGCGGCCTCCAGCGCGACCTCCGGATCTCGCCTCAACCACCCAGTCTGATTGCAATCCTGATCGTTTAATTCACTCCACTATAGACCAGTCGGTGCGCGCCTTGCGATTCGTTGCGCATGGCCGCCCTGGAACGGCATCTTCCAGGTGAATTGACCATGGATAGTAATGGAGAAGCCGGTTTTGCACATGAAGCGGTGGGACAGCCTTCAAAATCCCTTATGGTTCATGATGATTCATGGTGGGTTCATGATTTGCAATTATCATGTGGCAACCGTTGGGCGCCGATCGGGCGCGATTCCATCACGGTCGGAGGAGATCACGATGAACGCTCAAGAGAACCAGCACCCTCCCGCTGTGGCGGGACGGGGACGCCGCACGGTGCGGGGTGGTTTGGTCGCGGTGATCGTTGGGGTCCTGGCAGGCGGCGCGCTCGCCACGTTCGAACCCGCCGTGGCTCAGGGGCCTCCCGGTGGGCCAGGAGGAGGATTTAGAGGGGGACCCGGCGGTGGACCTGGTGCGCGACCCTTTCCACCTCCCAGGGACGGTGGTCGGTCCTGGATGCCACCCCCTGGCTCTCGAGGGGGTTGGGGGCATCATCCACCGCGCGATTACGGCAGACGCTGGTCTGATCACCGGCATTACCGGGGCAGGGTTTGGCCCTCGGTTTGGCTGTCGTTTCCATTTTATTACGCGCCTTGGCCGTCGCCCTATCCCTATTACGGGTACGAACCTTATTATCAGTACGAACCCTATTACCGGTATGAGCCTTATACGGAGGAACCTTGGGCTTGGCCATCAGCCGATGGCTGGAACAGCAAGTGAAGGTTTCCCCCGGTTGTAACCGTTCCCTCCCCTCTCCCGCAGGTGGAAGAGGGGTTGGGGGTGAGGGTCGTGATTAGTTCAAGTCAGGATCCCGGAAATAGCGGGCGCCCCAGTCGGCTTGCATGGACACGCCCTTTTCATCCAGCTTGTAAACCTTGATGCTCGGATCGCGGGAGGCGTCGGCTGGCGAACCGCTCGCGACAAACTGGCTCAGCCGCTGGGGATCGCTGAACACCAGCACCTGCCAGTACGGGCGTACCGCCACGCCAGGGCTCACATCGGTTCGAGCCAGCCGCATGTAGGTAATCCTGCCGCCGCGCTTCTCCTGAACCGCGCCGCGTCCGGGCGTCTCGGCCAGTACGGCATTCAGGCCGTTGATCTCGAATACCCCGTAACCGGCGGCCTGCTCGATTTCCATCCGGGTGAGCGGCTTGAGTTTGTAGAGCTGATTCAAGGTTGAAATGCGAATCTTGAGGATGGCCTGCCGCTGTTCCTGCCGAGCCTTCTGGCTCAATTTGCCGGCCGGTGGCGCCACGAGTTTGACCGGTTTGGGTTTGACGGGCTCGCTGGCGCATCCGGCCAGCAGCGTCGCCAGGAACAGGCTGCTGGCGAACACAACGCCGCGGCGACCGAACGAAGGTTTCGCGCGTGGCAGGTGGTCGGAGGGAGTGGTTTTCGTCATCGTCAGCGAACTGTGGATAAACCGTAACATTGTAGGGGGCGCGGCTGGAATTCCCGCGCGTTCTGGCCAATGGGTCTGATGCTATAGTATGCGGGGCCGGGCCGCCATGCCCAGGACGGTCGGGCAGGACCCGCAAAAACGTTCGGCCAGGTTCCTGGATACGGTCCCCGCACGTTCGTCCGGAAGCGGTTGATCACTTCCCGCCCCGGCGATCCGGTTCGCGCGGGCCACCAGCCCGTACCGGTCTGGGTGGCCGATTCTTGGCCTCATTGCTGAAGCGAAACCGTCCGGCCAGGACACAACCCTTCATGCCGGGATCGCAGGGCCGATTCTGGACATGCTGGCAAATACCGTTGAACTCATGCGGACAACCCCAACCACCACCCATGTCATCACCTCTGGAACAAGGATTTCGCGGGATGCCCGAGCGTGCCCCGCGCCTGGATTCATGATGGAGGATGATAGCGAAGAATTCGAGGTTGACACTACCGCCGGCGGACCGGGCGCCGAGGGACGGCCCTGGTTTGACAATCGCTTCGTCGGGCTGCTGGCGATGCCGGCACGCGTGGCCCGAACCCTTTCGAGGACTCGATGGTGCACCGCCTTTTCATCTTCCTGATCGCTGGATGGTCCGGGTTTTTCGTGATGGCCATCGAGCTGTTGAGCGGGCGAATTCTCGCCCCGAATTTTGGCAACAGCATCTATGTCTGGGGCGGGATCATCACGGTCTTCATGCTGGCGCTATCGGTCGGCTATCTCTTGGGTGGCCGGTTGTCGCTGTACGATCCGACCCTGCGTCGCCTGGCGCTGCTGTTGATCGGTGGCGCATTCGCGACGGTCCTGGTGATTTTTCTCGCTGATCCGGTGCTCGACTGGGTTTTCGATCGGGTCCAGGATCCCCGCTACGGTTCCCTGCTGTCGGCAACCCTGCTGTTCTTTATCCCCACCACCGTGGCGGGAATGATCTCTCCCTACGCCGTCCGCCTGCTGGTGAACGAATCCCGGTTGAGCGGTCATTTCGCAGGGCTGCTCTACTTTTGCTCGACCTTCGGCAGCGCGGCGGGAACACTCCTGACCTCGTTCTACCTGGTACTCTACTTCGAGATCCATCAGATTCTGGCCGGCCTCACCGGTATTTCGTTGCTCCTGGGCCTGGCCGCCATTTTCCTCGGAAATTTCAAGAATGCGCCAAGGTAACCGGTTGAAAACGCTGCTGGCTCTGTTCGCTTCGTTCGTAACAACGCCGTCCGTCGCCATGACCCTCATTCACACTGAAAAGTCGCTTTACCGGAATATCGTCGTTTATGAAGAGGACGAGCAGCGATGCATGAGTTTCACTCGCCACAATCAAACCGCGAGGCAAACCTGCCGGTCCCTGAGCGATCCGAACCAGTTCGTGTTCAGCTATACCAAAATGATGATGGGTGCCCTGTATCTGAATCCCAATCCCGGGAAAATTCTGATCGTCGGGCTGGGAGGGGGCGTCTTGCCGATGGCGCTGGCGGAGCTGGTTCCCGATGCCGGGATTGACATCGTCGAGATTGATCCGGCGGTCGTCAAAGTTGCCCGGCAATTCTTCGGGTTCAACCCGAACCCGAAAATTCGGGTTTTCGAGGAGGATGGGCGCGTGTTCGTGAAGCGCGCGGGCAAAGCCGACCAGCGCTACGATCTGATCATGCTGGACGCCTTCGACCACGAGTACATTCCGGAACATCTGCTGACCCGGGAATTCCTGCTGGAAGTCAAGGCATTGCTGGCAGCGGATGGCATTCTGGCGGCCAACACCTTCTCCAGCAGTCGCCTCTATCACCACGAATCAACTACGTATCAATCGGTGTTTGGTGTCTTTTACAATCTCAGGCTGAAGCTGAAAAATCGCGTGATTCTGGCGAAGATGGACGGGCTCCCCTCGTTGGACGCGATCCAACGGAACGCCGGTTTGCTGGAGGAGAAACTGAAACCGCTCGGTTTCGGTGGCGACTGGCTCGTGCCACTGTTTTCGACCGAGCGCGACTGGAATCCCGATGCGCGTATTCTGACCGATCAATACTCTCCCTCAAACCTGCTGAATTCGGCTTTCTGATGTCTTGGCCTCGGGGTGCAAAATGGCCGCACGCCCTGTCCACCATGAACCTGACCCACACCCAGCAACGCTCTGAAACCGCCGATCCGCCCGCCTGCGCGACCCTTGACGGGGCGCCGCTGGGGGTCATCGAAGAGATCCACGGGCCGGTGATCGATATTCTCTGTTCGCGCCTGCCGCCACTGCACCACGCGCTGTATGTGTGCTTGAACGACGAGCGCTACACATTCGAGATCTATCGCCATCTGGACGAGCAGCGCGCCCGCGCCATCGCCCTGCACCGTACCAGCGGCTTGCGGCGGCGGATGACGGTGTTTGACGCGGGCGGGCCATTGCAGGTGCCGGTCACGCCCGCCTGCCTGGGGCGGCTGCTGGACCTCTTCGGCAAGCCGCTGGACGGCGACCCGCCGCTCGAACCCGCCGGCTTTCGCCCCATCGTCGCCGCCCCGGTGCCACTGGCGGAGGCCGCCGGGGTCGGGGCCATCCTGCCCACCGGCATCAAGGTGATCGATCTGCTGTGTCCTTTCGTGCGCGGCGGCAAAACCGGGCT
>JAGTSD010000179.1 GCA_018262135.1 Pseudomonadota bacterium
ATCTGCTGGGCGAGATCGCGCACCGATTCCACCACGTAGGCGGTTTCCTGCCCACCCACGCGAACCCGCAGCGGCGCGCCGAAAATTTCCTCCTGTAAATTTTCCTGTGATCGGAACTGTAGGGCGGGCAAACAAAACGAACATCACCTATCAGAATCAATGGTTTGGATGAAGTCAACGCTCTAACCCCGCACTACTAACCCGCGCCATCACAGGAAAATTTACAGGACCAAAAATTTGCAGGGATTATCCACGCCAGTTTCGCATGGTTTTTCTGCAATCAATCCCGTTCAACCCCATTCGAGCAGTTGCTATAAGGAATTGATCACTTTTTTTTGCGTGTGCCAACCACGGATGTCGTAACGACCAGTCATTCCAGGACGATTGAATGGCGTGTACCAGTTGCCCTGATCATCCAGAAAGCGAAGGCTGTCTGGGTAAGGCTGACTAATACCGGTCAATGCCTTTGCATACCAAGCCTGGTCTTTGATTGCTTCCGTGATGACTGGGGCATTCGCGGGACGCTGATCGGGTTTTATACCCGCAATGAATGGGCTATCTGCTGCCCCCATCGCGACTCCGGAAAATGACAGCCCTGCGATAGCTAACCCTAGGATGATCTGTTCTTTTCGCATCTTTTTAATTTCCGATAGTAGTCTGGCGGGGGTATGGGTGGTTTATTATTTTTGTAAATCGAGTCGGTTAGCTTTAGCAAACAATAAGCCAATTTAATAATATTGGCATAAGATTATGATTTTATTGATCTTTTATTTCAAATTAACAGGATAGGAGGCGCCAAAATCCGAGGAATTACTGACAAAATAGCAGGATTAATCAAGAAAAAATCTTAATTAATTGAAATTTTTAGTAAAATTTAAATGCCAAAATGGCATATGCGATCAGTTGATTTATCATGCGGTTAACTGACCGATGTAGCATAAAAAAACAAGTGTTAGACTAATATGACCATAGTTTTGCTGGCGATGATCCTTGGAGAAATATGGCGATACAGAACATAACGGTTAAACTAGGCACTGACGTTCCAACCGGATGGGCGATATGCAAGGCTTTGGACCACGGGCGCTGACCCCGCGCGATGGCTGGGATTGGCTGATGCAGGCGTGGCAATTGATGTGGCGTCGGCCTGGACTGTTCGTGGCTGTGGCCCTGTTCGCACCGGCGGGCACGGCCCTGCTGCTGGCGCTGCCGGTCTGGGAATGGTGGCTGCCGCCGGCCAGCGGTTGGGCTGCGCTGCTCGCTACCTTGTTCTGCTATGGCCTGCCGCTGAGCTTGACGGTGACGCTCGCCTGCGGGCTGGCCCGCGCCGCCAATCGCAAGAAATTGCCGGCGGCGCGACAGTTGTTCAACCGGACCGCCATCAAGGCGCTGGTCAAAACCGGCCTGTTCCTGTTCGTGCTGTTGGTGCAAGGCTATCTGTTGGCCTACTGGGTGCAGGATCAACTGTTGCCTGCCGATTTCGCCGCCGTCGCTCGCGGTTCTGCGCCGCCGCCGGTGAACTTCGGCGTAGCGGGCACCGTGCTGGGGACCCAACTCAGCGTCCTGGGCAGCGTGCTGCTGGTCTTGCAGGTGCTGCTGGCCTGGTTTGTGATCCCGTTGCACCTGTTTCGCGAACTGCCGCTGTCGGTCTGCTGGCGGCGCAGCGTGCTGGCGATGCAGCTCAATCCCTGGCTGGTTCCCACCGTGGGTCTGGCCGGGCTGGCCTTGCTGGCGCTGCCGTTCTTCGAACTGTTTGCCATCCCCGCCCAGGTATTGGCGCTACCGTTGCCGGTCTATCTGGGGGCCCTGCTGTATGTCGCCTGGAATGACGTGTTTCAGGGCGGGGCCGAGGAAGAGGAAATCGTGGAAATTCGGGATCAGTGGCGGGCCAGCATCAGCGGCGAGCCAGTGTCGCCTCAATCCCCCGTAACGCCGCGTTCAAGTCATCGCTGAGCGGAATAGCTCCGGCGGCGGCGATGGCGTTGGAGTGGCGGTCAACCATCCGGCCGCCGACGAATACCGGCAGCGCCACGGCCCGGCACAGAGAGGGGAGTTCCCTTTCGATGACCGACGAGGTGAGATCCGCCGATCCCGCCAGCACGATGGCTTGAATCGTCGTTCGCTCGACCACGGGGGGCAGTTCCGCCAGTGGGGTGTTCGCCCCCAGCAGCACCACCCGATAATCCCGATCCAGCGCCGCCAGCGCGAACAGCAATAGCCCGACTTCGTGCTGCTCGCCAGGCAGGCAGGCCCCCAGCAGCCTCGGCCCCCGCCGGTCGCGGTTCAGATGGTGGAAGCGGGCGCCCAGCTTGTTGCGCAGAAATACGCTGAAAAAATGCTCCTCGGCGATGCTGCCCAGACCTTGAGCCCAGCGTTCGCCCAGTTCCCGCAACAGCGGCACAATCAGCCGGCCGGTGACGATGTCCACCGGATAGAACGAGAGCACTTCGTTGTAAACCTCGTGCAGTTCCGCGTCGTCGAAGGCGGCAATAGCCCGTAGCAGCCGGTCCTGATAGCTCCGCCAGGGACCGAGGTCGGATGGAGGTTCGTTGGCCGGTTCGGACCGCGCCTGGTCGGCATCCAGCACGCCGCGCACCTGGCCGATGGACATGCCATGGTCCAGTAGCGTCACCACCCGCTGGATCAGGTCCACGTCGGTCATGGTGTACAGGCGGTGGCCCTTGGGAGTGCGTACCGGCTTGATCAGGTCGTAACGGCGCTCCCAGGCGCGCAGCGTCACCGAGTTCACGCCGGTCAGGCTGGATACGGTGCGAATCGGGACCAGGCTTTCGCTGGGCAGACTGTGGGGATCGTGGTTTGTTTTCATCGTGTCGGAGTTTTGCCGCGTTGCGGGAAGCGGTCAATAGTTTGACAGAATTAATACAAAATGCTTTAAATCGTAAAATTCTTCGGCTATATTTATATCAATTATATACAAAAGAGCAAGCTTTCTCTGAGGTGACTCCGATGTTGCGTCTTCTACTTTGGCTGTTTCTGCTGGTGTTGCCGCTGCGCGCGGCAATGGCTGGCGATTGTCCGGCTGCTCTCGATTTCCAGGTGCGGCCGCTGGCCAGCGCCCGCGCCGAATCTTTGTGCGAACGCTACGCCGGCAAGGTGTTGCTGGTAGTGAATACCGCCAGCCGGTGCGGGTTTACGCCGCAATACGAAGGCCTGGAGACCTTGTACCGCCATTACCGCGACCGGGGGCTGGTGGTGCTGGGCTTCCCGTCCAATGATTTTGCCCAGGAGCCGGAGGGGGAAGAGAAGATTCAGAATTTCTGCCAGGCGAGCTACGGGGTTGGGTTCCCAATGTATGAGAAAATCAGGGTGTCCGGTCCCGACGCGCATCCGTTCTACCGCCAACTGGCGGCTCAGGGCGGCGGCTATCCGGAATGGAACTTCTACAAGTATCTGGTGGATCGCAAGGGCGCGGTGGTCGCCCGCTTGCCATCCCAGGTCCGGCCGGACGATCCGCGCCTGATTGAAGCTATCGAGAAACTGCTGTGAGGGAATGACTGATGTCGGTGATGAATTCCAAAGAGGTTTCGAGTGGGATGATGACCGCGATTCCAGCCGCCGCGCTGTGGCTGGGATCGCCCACCTGGCGGGAGCCAGCCTGGGGGGTATTGCATGGCTACGCCGCCATTATTCTCAGCTTCCTCGGCGCCATTCACTGGGGCGCGGCCCTGCGCGAGAACGATGCCAGGCGATTATGGCAGGCGATGGGCTGGAGCGTGGTTCCGGCGCTGCTGGCCTGGGTAACGCTGATGCTGCCGCACCGGCATGGCGTGGCGCTGCTGTTGCTCGGGTTCGCCGTACAGTATTGGATGGATCGGCGGGCGGTGGCGCAGGGTTGGCTGCCGGCGTGGTACGGCCGGCTGCGGCGGGCGCTGACGGCGGGCGTGACGGCCTGTCTGGCGCTGGCGCTGGTGCGGGTATTTTGAACCAGAGACCGGCCCGTCTATCCGGTTGCGGTTTGGCAGTGGCCAGTCCCGGCTGCCTGCTCATAGCGGTTGCTGGCATCACACGAAGGTAGCGGGGGAAACCCCAAAGCGCTCGCTGAGCGCCCGGACTTGGCGAATATTGAGATTCCGCTTGCCGGCGAGGATTTCAGAGACCACCCCCTGGCTGCCAATCTCCTGTAAATCGCTTTGCTTGAGGCCGTGTTGCTCCACCAGAAACTTCAGCGCCTGCACGCCGGTCGTAGCTGGCAACGGGTGATGTGCGGCTTCGTAATCTTCGATCAGGTCGCCCACGATATCAACCAGACCCATCGCGGGATGGTTTTCGTTGCTGCCGACGTCATCGAGCAGGGCTTCGAGCATGGCCACCATCCGCTGATAGTGCGCTTCATCGCGGATCGGGGCGATATCGGTGGCGCTGCGAAAGGTCTCCCACGCGGGGAGCAGATGGTTGATCTGGATGCGCGCATTCATGGTTTCCATGCTCCTTTGTCGTAGTCCCGGTGGGTCAGTACCGCCTTGATGTAGACGATCTGTTTCTCGAACCGGATGTAGGCGATAAGCCGATACTTGTTTCCGCCGATGTCGAACACCGTCAGCTCGCCGACCTTGTCTATCGTGTTGAAGGCCGCTTTCAGTTCGGCCCAGTTGCCAAATCGGTTCTTCTCTCTGCGCCAGAATGCGCGCCTACAACGGCGCCGAACCAGATTTGCTCGCCACCGAGCAAGGTTTCACTGTCCGGCTGTGGGGCGGGGGT
>JAGTSD010000180.1 GCA_018262135.1 Pseudomonadota bacterium
GCTGAACATTCGGGATGCGGTGCTGGCCGGCGCCAGCCAGCGCCTGCGGCCGATTCTGATGACGGTGCTGTCCACCGTGCTGGGCGCGCTGCCGCTGGGCCTGGCCACCGGCGCCGGCGCTGAGAGCCGGATCGCCATCGGCGTGGTGGTGATCGGCGGGCTGCTGCTTTCGACCCTGCTGACCCTGTTCCTGACGCCGGTGTTGTACGACTTGCTGGCGGGCTTCACCCGGCCGGTTAACGCCGTCCAGCAGCGCTTGACGGCGCAGTTAAACCACGCGGCGACGCCCGCGAGCGGCGCGGGGGACGAGGCGCTGGAGACGCGCGGTGGGGGTTGGAAGCCGGGTGAATGAACCCGTCGCCATGCGCGCCTTCGATACGCGCTTGGCGCCCGAACCCGATCTCACCGCCAGCCGCGCTTGAGTCCGGCGGCTTCCTCCTCGGGACTCAGCGGCTGGCCGACCATGAGTTGCTGGATGACCGTGTCGAAGCCAGCGACCTCGCTGCCCATCGCCGGCGCGTACTGGCTGTGGTCCGCCGTCGGATCGCCGCGCAAGGTGGAAGCGATGAGCGGGCGGGCCATCAACGCTTGCGGTTGCCAGACGCCGCGCTCGCGGCAGGCGACGCCGTAGCTGACCTGCTGGCCGTCCGGCGCTTGCAGGGTGCTTTCAAACTCCCGGCAATAGCGACTGTTCGCGTCTCGAAAAGTCAGCAGTGGCATGATCTCCCTTTCGACGCCGCCTTGCTGGTCCTGCCTGGCGAACAGAGCCCCGCTGGCGGTGGTTTCCAGCGCCTCGTTCAACAACGGGTCGGCGACCGCTACCAACGCTGCGGGTTCCAGCACGCCCGACGGCCATTGCGCGGTCAGATAACCCGCGCCAGCGCCGACCAGCAACGCCACCGCCGCCGCCCGCGCCCAGGCCGTCTGGGGGAAGATGCGCGCCAGCGCGCCTCGACGGGCCAGGCGGATGTCGCTGACTTTACCGGTCGCCGGGGCGTTGACCGCCGCCAGCAGCCGCGCCGGCACCGGTTCGCGCAGGATCGGATCGAAGGCGCTGCGCATCCGGGCCGTGGTGTCCCGGAACATTTGCACGGTGGCGCGCGCCTCGGCGTCCTCGGCCAACAGAGCTTCGACTTCGGCTGCGCGCCCCGGATCGAGCTCGCCATCGGCGTAGGCCATCAGGGTTTCATCGTCCAGTTTCGTCATTTCAACTTCTCCCCCGGGCCAGCGTCGCGGGCTTGGGTTCCAACAGCTCGTGCAGCCGGCGGCGGGCGCGAGCCAGGCGGCTCATCACCGTGCCGATGGGAACTTCCAGCACCGCCGCCGCTTCCTCGTAGGACAGGCCATCCACTGACACCAGGGTCAGCACCAGGCGTTGCTCCTCGGGCAGTTGCTCCATTACCCGGCAGACCGCTTCCAGGGTATTGCGAACCTCGGTCACGTGACGGCCGTTGCTGCCGGCTGGCGGTTCGATGGCGTCTAAATCCACGTGCTCGCCGCGCGCCTTCTGGCTGCGCCATTGATCGATCCAGATCGTCTTGACAATCCGAAACATCCAGCTATCCAGACGGGTATCCGGCTCCCACTGATGCAAGCGGTTCAACGCCCGCTCGCAGGCCGCCTGTACCAGGTCGTCGGCGTCGTCGCGCGAGCCGGTCAAACCCAGCGCGAAGCGCCGCAAGCGGGGCAACAGCGCGATGAGTTGTGCTCTGACATCCTCTGCCACAGCAATCCCTCTTCTTTGTCATGGAACGAAATCGCGGACATTTTATTCCCAATCTCACAAATAGCGCGCAATGCAGTTCGTTCGCCGTTTCTTTGACTCAAAACAGGACAACATGATGTCGCGACTATCTCGGTTCCTGATTCAATCATGGCTGGCAATCGGTCTTTGCCTCGGTACGGTATGGCCTGGTCCCGGTTTTTTCGACGCGGTCGGGGTTGCCCGTGCAGACGATGACGACGATGACGATGACGATGACGATGATGATGATCGCCAGCCGGTTCGCCGAAGCGTCCGCCATTCGCCACCTGCCGCCAGGCCCGCACCCGCCCGCGCCGGGGCGCGGATCGGCAATTTCGAGCCCCGGGAAATTCTGGCCATCGACGCCACGCCAGCGGTGCTCGACCAAGCCCGTTCCCTGGGATTCGCGATTCGCGAGACGGCATCCCTGGACCGGCTGGGCCTGCGGGTAACACGCCTGCGCACCCCGGCCAAACAGAGCACACCCCAGGCCTTGCGGCTTTTGCAGCGCCGGATTCCGGGCGGCGATTTCGCGCTGAACCACGTTTATCGGCTCGCCGCCGAGCCGTGCCAGGAAAATCGCTGTTACGGCTCGACCCTGATCGGCTGGGATCGGGCGAGTGGGCATTGCGGGCGCGGCCTCAAGCTGGGAATAGTCGATACCGCCGTGAACGGCCAAGCGCCCGCGTTGGCCGGCCGGCGGGTCGAAATCCGGTCGTTCGCCGAGGACGGCAAGGCGTCCGCCCCGACCCACGGCACCGCCGTGGCAGCGTTGCTGGTCGGATCGGCGACGAGCGAGTTTCCGGGCCTGTTGCCGGAGGCCGAGCTGTACGCCGCCGACACCTTCATCGGCACCGGCGCCGAATTGCGCACCAACGCGCTGCTGCTCGGCAAGGGCCTGGATTGGCTGCTGGAGAAGCAGGCGCCGGTCGTGAACGCCAGCCTGACCGGACCCGATAACCGGCTGTTGCGCGAGGTGGTCAAACGGATGAACGCGCGCAACGTCGTAGTGGTCGCCGCCGCCGGCAACGGTGGACCGAGCGCGCCGCCGGCGTTTCCGGCGGCCTATCCCGAAGCAGTTGCGGTCACGGCCGTCGATCATTTGTTGCGCCCCTATCGCTTGGCCAACCGGGGCGAATACGTGACCGTGGCCGCGCCAGGCGTGCGGATTTGGACGCCGGGGCCGCGCGGTGGCCAGTACAGCGATGGCACCTCGTTCGCCGCGCCGTATGGCGCCGCCGTGGCGGCGCTGTTGCGCCAGCGGCAGCCCGGCTTGAATCCGGCTGCGCTGACCGAGCAACTGCGGACCAACGCCCGTGATCTGGGCGCGCCCGGTAAGGACCCGGTGTTCGGCTGGGGGTTGCTACAAAGCCCGGGGCGGTGCGAATAACGGGATCGCCCGGCTCAGCAAAAACCGGACGCGCCCAGTTCCAAGCGGGTCCGCTTTTTCGCAGGAGACCGCAGCGGAAACCGGACCAATTTGGTGCGCTGGCCGCTCGGCCGCACGTCGCGCCGGGTCTTGCGAGGGGCGAGCTGTGCGCCGATCCGCACCATCCGCATGACCTCTTCGGTGGCTTTGACCAGCAGCCGGCCGGCCTTGGCGATAGCTTCCTCCAGCGAACAGGGACGTTCCATGATACTGGCGTAGGCGTCTATGCCGTGCTGGAGATTGAGCGCCGCGCCCTTGCCGAGCGTGCCGGCCAGAGCGATCACGGGCAGCCCGTGCTGTTTGGCCCGTCGCGCCACTTCGACGGGAATCTTGCCAAAGGGGGTCTGCTCGTCCAGGCTGCCTTCCGCTGTCAACACCAGATCGGCCCGGGCCATTAAATCGTCGAGATTCAAGTACTGCATCACAATCTCGTAGCGTGGATGCAGCCGGGCGCCGAGCAGCGCGTACAGGCCTGCGCCCAGCCCGCCGGAAGCGCCGCTGCCCGCCTGTTCGGCGACGTTGATCCCCAAATCCCGCCCGATCACGTCGGCGTAGTTCTCCAGCGCGGCTTCCAGCAGGGTCACCTGTTCCGGCGTCGCGCCCTTCTGCGGGGCGAACACCCGCGCCACGCCGCGCGGACCGAGCAGCGCGTTGTGCCAGTTGACGGCGGCGTCGATCTGCACCTGCACCAGTCGCGGATCGAGGCCGCCCAGGTCAATGCGGTGCAGTCGGGCCAGTTCCGCGCCGCCCGCGCCAATCTCCCGACCGTCCGCATCCAACAGGCGCGCGCCCAGCGCCTGCGCCATGCCGGCGCCGCCGTCGTTGATCCCGGAATCGCCACAACCTAACAGAATGCGCTCAGCGCCGGCATCCAGAGCGGCCAAAATCAGTTCGCCCACGCCCCGGCTGGTGGTCAGACAGGGATCGCGCCGGTCGCGCGGTACCAGACGCAAACCGGCGGCGGCGGCCATTTCCAATACGGCGGTGCGCACCGGTGCGTTGCCGAGGAAACCGAAATGCGCCGCAACCGGTTCGCCAACCGGCCCCGTTACCGTAACGGGATGCAGGGCGCCACCGGTGGCCTGAACCAGCGCCTCGGTGAAGCCTTCGCCGCCGTCCACCAGCGGGGCCTTGAGAATCCGGGCATCGGGCAGCACCGCCCGCACGCCATCGGCGATGGCCTCGGTCACGTCCAGCACGCTCAGACTTTCCTTGAAGCCGGAAGGGGCGATCAGGATATTCAGGGTCATAGGAGTTCTCCGATAGCGGGTTCAGGGCCTTGGAAGCGAGTCCGGCGAGTCGTGGCGCGGATAACGTTCGCTTCCTCTTGCCGATAACAACGAGGCCATCGGAGATTTATTCCCGAAATAGTTCGCGCGCTCCGAATTTTGGAGTTCCATCACGCCAAAACCCCCGGCAGACCGGGGGTTCGGGAAATACGACACTCAAGACGGCTGCTATGGCGCTATGGTCAACTCCAGCCCCAGCGTTGGCCAGATCAGCCAGGAGAACAGCAGCAGCAACAGCCAGTGCAGGGGCAA
>JAGTSD010000465.1 GCA_018262135.1 Pseudomonadota bacterium
CCGTCGCCGGTCATGCCGACCACCAGATCCAGTTCCTTGGCCAGCTTCACCAGCCGGCTCTTGTCGGCGGGGAAAGCGCGCGACACCACGCGGAGATGCGGCAGCCGCTGTTTCACCTCGTCGTCCGACAGCTCGGCCAGTTCGGCCGAGGTCAAAATGAGGGCCTGTGGATCGTCCTCCAGCAGACCCACGTCCTGGGCGATGGCTTGGGCGGTTTCCTTGGCGTCGCCGGTGATCATGACCACCTGGATGCCGGCGGCCTTGGCGGTTTTCACCGAGGCGTAGGAGGTCTCGCGCAATTCGTCGCGCATCCCGAACACGCCCACCAGAGTCAGATCAACGGGCAACACCTTGCGGTCGTCGATGGGGGTGTCGGTCACCGCCACCGCCAGCAGGCGCATGGCCTGGGAGGACAGTTCGCGCATGGCCGCCTGCAGGGTGTCGGGATCGGTGAGGTCGATGGCATTGCCATTCGCGTCCAGGCAGCGCACGCAGTTTTGCAGGATCACCTCCGGCGCGCCCTTGACCAGGGTCAGCGCCCGGTCGCCGGTGACCTGGGTGGCGGAGAACTTGCGGGCGCTGTTGAAGGGGATGATGTCCACGGTGTCCACGTTGTCGCTCTGCGCCAAATACGGGGTGACGAAGCGCAGCAGCGCCTGCTCGGTGCGGTCGGCACCGACTATTTTCGGATCGTTCGGGTCGCTGGTATCGATCACCGCGCTGGTGTTATTGCTCAGGGCGAACCCGGCGGTGTCGCGCAGCGCGGGGGGAAGGTCGTCCAGCTTTTCATACCGCTCGCCGACGCCGGTCAGAAAGGCGCTGACCGACAGTTGGCCCTGCGTCAGCGTACCGGTCTTGTCGGTGAACAGGATATTGAGGCTGCCGGCGGTTTCGATGCCCAGCAGTTTGCGCACCAGCACCTTAACGCCGAGCAGTTTCTTCATGTTGATCGCCAGCACCATGGCGATCATCATCGGTAGCCCTTCCGGCACCGCGACCACGACGACGATGATGGCGAGAATCGCGGCGGTCACGACATCCTGGATGATCGGGCCGCTGGGTTGCGCCCAGTAGACGTCGAATCCGCCCCCGTGCAGAACGATGGCTTTAAACAGGAAGGCGACAAAGATGAGGGCCGCGCCGATGTAGCTGAAAGTCGCGATGTGTTTGCCCAGCACCGTCAGCTTTTGTTGCAGGGGAGAGAGCCGATCCTCGGCGGACAGCAGTGCCTTCATGGTTTGGCCGTAGCGGGTTTGGTTGCCCACCGCGCTGGCCCGCATCACACATTCGCCGTCGACCATCAGGCCCGCACGGAATAACTGGTTCTGTTCCACCCCCGCCGCGGGGTCGGCGCCTTTGGCTCGTGCGGTTTTTTTAACCGGTTCCGATTCGCCGGTGAGCGCGGCCTCGTCCATCTCGGCGCGTCCGGCCAGCAGCAGGCCGTCGGTGGGGACGGTATCGCCGGGTTGCAGCAGGATGTGATCGCCGACCACCAGGTCGTTGACCGGGATTTCGTTCGGATGGCCGTTGCGGAACACTTTGACCCGGATCAGCGAGGCTTCTTCCAGCAGTCGCTGGAAGGATTGTTCGTTGCTGTACGCTTTCATACCAATGAGCATAGCCGAAAATCCACAGCAGGACGGTGATCAGCACGGCGGCGATCAGGATGATGATGATCGGGTCTTTCAGATTATCGAGCAACTTGTCCCAGAAGGTTTCGGCGACTTGGCTGGCCACGGCGTTGGAACCGTGCTGGGCGCGAGACGCTTCGACCTCCTGATCGGTTAATCCTGGATAGGTGAATTTCATACGGGTATCTGTTGGTCTCTGGAGGCTGTACAAAAACACCTCTAAAATTATCATTGCCTCACGGGCAGCGTCCGTGCTCTAGCACACATATCCATTAAGGTTCGAGAGCGTCAAGGCTTTGCCGTTGCCTGCCCTGAATAACTCAGGATTGTGAGAATCAGAAGCAAATCAGCGCACTGTGCATTCAGCGTCAGGAAGACGAGCTTAATCAGTGTGTGTGCTAGAGCACAGACGTCTCTGCTGGGGTGATGATAATTTTGCTTCCCACAATACCCGCAACGCGGGTTCAGGCTGCTAAACAGCCCTGGGCGCGGCCCTTGGAGGCGGTAACGACGCCTCTGAGAGCGGTGATTCCGGTTCCCGGCGGACTGAGCATCGCCTCGATGTATCCGGCAATAGGTCCCGCGCCCCACCGGACAGGAGCACGACGATGGAATTTCGGCTTGAAAGCGATAGCATGGGCGCCGTCCAGGTTCCCGCCGACCGGTACTGGGGCGCGGTCACCGCTTCCCGCCCGCCATTATCCGGGCCTTCGGCCTGGTCAAGAAAGCGGCGGCCCTGACCAACTGCGCACTCGGCCAGCTCGCCGAGGACAAGGCCGCGCTCATCGTCCAGGCGGCCGACGAGGTCATCGCCGGGCAGCTCGACGCGCATTTCCCGCTGGTGGTTTGGCAGACTGGCAGCGGCACGCAATCGAACATGAACGCCAACGAGGTCATCGCCAACCGCGCGAACGAACTCGCGGGCCGGCCG
>JAGTSD010000016.1 GCA_018262135.1 Pseudomonadota bacterium
CATGAAAACAGTCTGGGTGGGCTCGATCAGGTTGCGACAACAGGCATTGTTTAACAACTATAGCCCAGATGCAAATTTTAATATACGTTTGTAGTTATTATGTTTTACCCTGATGACCAACATCCAGCGCCGCCTGTTCCTCGTCGCTGAACAGCCGCGAGCGAGTCAGAAAGCGCAAGCCTTCCGGGCCTTCCAGGGAAAACATCCCTCCTCGCCACGGTACGACATCAATGATGAGCTGGGTGTGTTGCCAATATTCGTACTGGGCGGCGCTCATGTAAAACGGGCAACCCCCAATTTCCCCCAGCAGCACATCGCTATCGCCCACCAGCAGTTCCCCATCGGGAAAGCACATCGGCGAGCTACCATCGCAGCAACCGCCGGACTGGTGGAATATCAGCGGACCGTGCTTGGCCTTGAGTTTGGCGATCAGCGCCAAGGCTGCGTCTGTGGCAAGGACACGGGAAACGGCGCTCATGGCAAGCTCCATCGTGTTGAGTGACCCTCAGCCCAAACCCTCTCCCGCCAGGGGGAGAGGGGAGCAAATGGTGATCTCAGAAGAACCCCAGAGCTTGTGGGCTGTAGCTCACCAGCAGGTTCTTGGTCTGCTGGTAATGGTCGAGCATCATCTTGTGGGTTTCCCGTCCGATGCCAGACTGCTTGTAGCCGCCGAAGGCCGCATGCGCTGGGTAGAGATGGTAGGAATTGGTCCAGACCCGCCCCGCCTTGATGCCGCGCCCCATTCGATAAGCTGTGTTGATATCCCGGCTCCACACCCCGGCGCCGAGACCGTACAGCGTGTCGTTGGCGATGGCCAGGGCCTCGGCGGCATCCTTGAAGGTTGTCACCGCCAGCACCGGACCAAAAATTTCCTCCTGGAAAACCCTCATCTTGTTATGGCCCTGGAATACGGTCGGCTGGATGTAGAAACCCTCCTTGAGTTCGCCGCTCAGTTCAGCCCGCTGCCCGCCGGTCAGACACTTGGCGCCTTCCTGCCGGCCGATGTCCAGGTAGCTGAGGATTTTCTCCATCTGCTCGGTGGACACCTGAGCGCCGAGCATGGTGTCGGTATCAAGCGGATGGCCCTGCTTGACCGCCTTCACCCGCGCCACCGCCCGCTCCATGAACCGGTCGTAGATGGACTCCTGAATCAGCGCCCGCGAGGGGCAGGTGCAGACCTCGCCCTGATTCAGGGCGAACATCGTGAACCCTTCCAGGGCCTTGTCGAAGAAGGCATCATCCTGGGCGCACACGTCGGCGAAGAAAATGTTGGGCGATTTGCCGCCCAGTTCCAGGGTTACCGGGATCAGGTTTTGCGAGGCGTACTGCATGATCAGCCGCCCGGTCGTGGTCTCGCCGGTGAAGGCGATCTTGGCGATGCGCCGGCTTGACGCCAGCGGCTTTCCCGCTTCCAAACCAAATCCATTCACCACATTGAGCACGCCGGGCGGCAGCAAGTCCTGAATCAGTTCCAGCAACACCAGGATGGAAACAGGGGTCTGCTCGGCGGGCTTGAGCACCACGCAGTTGCCGGCCGCCAACGCCGGCGCCAGCTTCCAGACCGCCATCAGGATGGGAAAATT
The DNA here is from genome assembly GCA_018262135.1 of Pseudomonadota bacterium. Classification (GTDB taxonomy): domain Bacteria; phylum Pseudomonadota; class Gammaproteobacteria; order Competibacterales; family Competibacteraceae; genus Contendibacter. The sequence continues at coordinate 1,584 of JAGTSD010000016.1, forward strand.
CCAGGGGATGATCTGCCCGACTACGCCCAGCGGTTCGTGGAAGTGATAGGCGACGGTGTTATCGTCCAGTTCAGCCAACGTGCCTTCCTGGGCGCGGATGCAGCCGGCGAAGTAGCGGAAGTGGTCAATGGCCAGCGGCAAATCCGCCGCCAGGGTTTCCCGCACAGGTTTGCCGTTGTCCCAGGTTTCCGCCACTGCCAGCATTTCCAGGTTGGCTTCCATCCGGTCGGCGATTTTGTTGAGCAGCGCGGCCCGGCTGGCGACTGCGGTTCGGCCCCAGGCGTCAGCGGCGGCATGAGCAGCATCGAGCGCCAGTTCGATGTCCTCGGCAGTCGAACGCGGCGCCTCGCAGAAAACCTGGCCGGTGACCGGGCTGACGTTTTCGAAATACTCGCCCTTGACCGGCGGCGTCCACTGGCCACCAATGAAGTTGTGGTAATGGGATTTGAAGCTGACTTTTGCGCCCGGTTGGCCGGGAATGGCGTATAACATGGCGGTTCCTCCTATGGTTGAGGGGCGCGGCGACGTGCTTGCGCATCGCCGTCTTTTTGAGGCAGTAAGATAAGCCAAGGTCCTGCCGACCCTGGCTTTGTTCCCGCCTTGGGTAAAGATAGACGTTGCCACAGAGAAATACCGCATAAGCCAGGGCGCCGGCATTTTTCACGTCCGACTTAGTGCACGAGCGAGTCTCGGCGCGGGGCGAAATTCTCGTTCCCTTCGATCTCGAAAGCGCCCGCGCGCCATTGGAAGACGCTTATCACGCCGGGATTCGCGCCGTGGCCATCGTGTTCCTGCACGGTTACCGCTATCCGGAACACGAACGACAGGCGGCAGCCCTGGCACGGGAAATCGGCTTCACTTAAATATCGGTCTCCCACCCGGTCAACCCGTTGATGAAGCTGGCGTGCGCGACGATCAACAGGTCCATGTTGCCGATGGGGGTACCTTGGCGTTCTCACCAATACCGCCCGAAATCCGGCCCCCGCTCCGGCAACTGACGCGGCTTGCCGTGATCATCAATTGCGACATAAATGATCACCGCCTCGGTCACCTGATCCGACAGAAGCTGGCCATCGCGGGCGCGCTGAACGAAGACCTCGACCTTGACGGTGATCGAGGTCTTGCCCACCTTCTGAATCCGGGCGAAGCAGCTCACCAGATCACCCACGAACACCGGTTTATGAAACTCCATCGAGGTGACGGCCACGGTGCTCACCCGCCCGCCGGCGTACTCCACCGCCACCACGCTGCCGGCCACGTCCATCTGCGCCATGATCCAGCCGCCGAAAATGTTGCCGTTGGGATTGGTATGAGCTGGCATCGCCAGAATGCGGGCAGTGGGCTGGCGGTCGCGCGGGAAAATGTCCTCTTGTTCGATAGCCATGGGAACTCCTGAAGCAAAAGCCGCGGTGCGGACGATTTTTAAGGCGGGCAACAGGCGGCGACCGATGGATTTCGACCCTGCCGCAGTTCAACTTGCCCGGAACTGGACTATGATAATGCAATGAAAAAACCGATAACCCCAAAGATAGAGGTAAGGAATGTGATGGCGCGAAGTAGAACGGTGGCCGTCTATGCCGGCGAAGAACTGGGCCGTTACGGATTCGAGGATCACCCGTTCGGCGAGGATCGCATCCATGCCTTCTGGGACGAGATGCACCGACGCCATTTTGATTACCAGGTTCGGGTGTTCGAGCCTGCCATGGCGACCGAGGAACAGCTCAAGCTGTTCCACACCACGGACTACGTGGAAAAGGTCAAAGTTTTCTCCGAAGCCGGCGACGGCCTGCTGGACTATGGCGATACCCCCGCCTACAAGGGCGTGTTCGAGGACGCCTCGGTAGTGGTGGGCACCGTCGTGGATGCTACCTGCAAGGTCATGAACAACGAGGTCCGGCGCGTCTTTGTGCCGATTGCCGGCCTGCACCACAGCATGCCCGATACCGCCGCCGGTTTCTGCGTGTTCAACGATGTCGGTGTGGCCATCCGGATTTTGCAACAGGAGTATGGTCTGGAGCGGATCGCCTACGTGGACATTGATGCCCATCACGGCGACGGCTTGTTCTATCCGTTTGAATCCGACCCGACCGTCATCTTTGCCGACATCCACGAGGACGGCCGCTACAACTTCCCGCAGAGCGGCTTTGCGCACGAGGTCGGCAAGGGGCCGGCCAAGGGCCGCAAACTCAACATCCCGCTGCTCCCGCTGTCGGCCGACGACGACTTCATGATGATGTGGGACAACGTCGAACAATTCCTGCGCAAGTGGGAACCGCAATTCATCTTCATGAACTGCGGCGCCGACGGCCTGGATGGCGACCCGCTGGCCCATTTGCACTACTCGGCCCGCGCCCACAGCCGCGCCGCCCGTGGCCTGTGCGAAATTGCCGAGGAGTTCGCCGAGGGCCGCATCGTCGGCGTCGGCGGCGGCGGCTACGAGCTGCGCAACGTCGGCAAGGCCTGGGTCGCGGTGGTAGACTCCTTTCTGGAAACGCCGATGCGCTAAATACCCGCAATATCGGGCGGCGTTCCCGCGCCGCTCCTACTGGAGCGCCGCCCATCAGCAAAAGCCTGCCTCTCGCGGTCGAAGTAAGGTAATATCTGTCGTTTTCCATCGGTTCGCCCGCTCTTTCTCTCCGAAGCAGCGGGCGCTCGCCCTTGCAGAGGTCGCGAATGTTCAGTCGAGAGATGCGGATCGCCGGATTTGACAACGAGTTGTGGGCTGCCCTGCAGGGCGAGCAGCAGCGCCAGGAAGCCCACATCGAGCTGATCGCCTCGGAAAACTACGCCAGTCCGCGCGTGCTCGAAGCGCAGGGCTCAGTGTTGACCAACAAGTACGCCGAGGGCTATCCGGGTAAGCGTTATTACGGCGGCTGCGAGTTCGTGGACATCGCCGAGCAACTGGCGATAGATCGCGCCAAGCAACTGTTTCAGGCCGACTACGCCAACGTCCAGCCCCATTCCGGCTCGCAGGCCAACGCTGCCGTCTACATGGCACTGCTGGAACCGGGCGAAACCATCCTCGGCATGAGTCTGGCCCACGGCGGTCACCTCACCCACGGCGCCAAGGTCAACTTCTCCGGGCGGCTGTATCAGGCGGTGCAGTATGGTTTGAACGAAGCCACCGGCGAGATTGATTATGACCAGGTGGAGCGGCTGGCGCTGGAATGCAAGCCGAAGATGATCATCGCCGGGTTCTCGGCCTACTCGCGAGTGGTGAACTGGCCACGCTTCCGCGCCATTGCCGATCAAGTCGGTGCTTATTTCGTGGTGGATATGGCCCATGTCGCGGGGCTGGTCGCAGCGGGACTGTATCCCAATCCGGTCCCGATCACCGACGTGGTGACCACCACCACCCACAAAACCCTGCGCGGCCCGCGCGGCGGCCTGATCCTCGCCCGCTCCAATCCCGAGATCGAAAAGAAACTGAGCTCGCTGGTGTTCCCCGGCACCCAGGGCGGGCCGTTGATGCACGTCATCGCCGCCAAGGCGGTGGCGCTGCTGGAAGCGCTGCAACCGGAGTTCGTCGAATACCAGAAGCAGGTGGTCGCCAATGCCCGCGCCATGGCCGGAGTGTTCCTCGAACGCGGCTATGACGTCGTATCCGGCGGCACTGATAATCATCTATTCCTGGTCAGCCTGATCGCCAGGGGCCTCACCGGCAAGGCCGCCGACGCCGCGCTGGGCCGGGCTCATATCACCGTCAACAAGAACGCCGTACCCAACGATCCCCAGTCGCCGTTCGTCACCAGCGGCGTTCGCATCGGCTCGCCGGCGATCACCACGCGCGGGTTCAAGGAACGCGAATGCCGGGAACTAACCGGCTGGATCTGCGATATCCTCGACGATCTCGGCGACGAGGCGGCGATCGAACGGGTACGCGGTCAGGTGGCCGAACTGTGCGCCCGGTTCCCGGTGTACGGCTGATTTCCTGGTAAGGCGTGCGAGGCGGCGGCGATGCATTGTCCGTTTTGTGGGACGACCGATACCCGAGTCATTGACTCCCGGCTGACAGCGGAAGGCGACAAAGTGCGCCGCCGGCGCGAATGTCCCCGCTGCAACGCCCGCTTCACTACCTACGAGGTGGCGGAACTGCTGATGCCGCCGGTGGTGAAGCGCGATGGCCGCCGCGAGCCGTTCCTGGAGGAAAAACTCCGCACCGGCTTGTTGCGGGCGCTGGAAAAGCGCCCGGTCGGGGCCGCGCGGATCGAGGAAACCATCCTTCGCATCAAAAACCGCGCCCGCGCCAGCGGCGAGCGGGAGTTGAGCAGCCAGCAAATCGGCGAATGGGTGATGGACGAACTGCGTGATCTGGATCAGGTGGCCTACGTTCGTTTCGCCTCGGTTTATCGCAGCTTCCAGGATGTGAACGCCTTCCGGGTCGAAATTGAACGCTTGCAGCAGGGCGCGCCGTCCGATCCGCCGGATCCCGAGTAATGTCCCACGATGATTACCGCTACATGGCGCGCGCCCTGACGCTCGCCTGGCGCGGTCTATACCATACTGACCCTAACCCGCGTGTAGGCTGTGTGTTAGTCAAGGATGGAATCGTTGTCGGCGAAGGCTGGCACCAGCGCGCCGGCGAAGCGCACGCCGAGGTGATCGCCCTGGATGCCGCTGGCGAGCAGGCGCGCGGTGCGACTGCTTATGTCACGCTGGAGCCCTGCTGCCACCATGGTCGCACTCCGCCCTGCACCGACGCGCTGCTGAATGCTGGAATTACCCGGCTGGTGGCAGCCATGTCCGACCCTAATCCACAGGTGGCCGGCAAAGGTCTAGCGTTGCTGCGGGAGGCTGGCGTTATAGTGGAATGCGGCGTGCTGGAAGCGGAAGCACGGGCGCTGAATCCCGGCTTCATCCAGCGTATGACCCAGGGCCGGCCTTTCGTGCGCCTCAAGCTGGCGATGAGCCTGGACGGGCGCACGGCGCTGGCTTCGGGCGAAAGCCAATGGCTGACCGGCGAGGCCGCGCGGCAGGATGTACAACGATTGCGGGCGCGCGCCTCGGCGATTCTGACCGGCGTCAGCACGGTGCTGGCCGACGATCCCAGCCTCAACGTCCGCCTGCCGGAAGCGACCCGGCAGCCGTTGCGTGTGATTCTCGACTCCGGCTTGCGTACCCCGCCGACCGCTCGGACTTTGCGGCTACCCGGTTCGGTGCTGATTTTTACTGCTGTCGCTGATCCTGCCGCGCAAGCGCCACTGTGGGCGGCGGGCACCGACATCGTGGTCGTGCCGCGCACCGAACGTGATCTCAATCTGCGCGCGGTCATGGCGGAACTGGCTCACCGCGAGTGCAATGAAGTTCATGTGGAATGCGGTCCCACCCTGGCAGGCGCGCTGTTGCAGGCGGGACTGGTGGATGAACTGGTGATTTATATGGCGCCCCTACTGCTCGGCGACAAGGCGCGTGGGCTGTTTCAGTTGCCGGAATTGGCGAAGATGCAGGAACGATGGGAACTGGAAGTTCTGGAAATGCGGGCGGTGGGAAGGGATTGGCGGGTGAGATTGAAGCCGATGAGGGAAAATACATGAAATACCAAATCGTCCTCAACAAATCAGAGGAAGGCTACAGCGTTTCATGTCCCAGCCTGCCAGGTTGCTGGTCGCAAGGGAGCACGGAGCAGGAAGCGATGGAAAATATACGTGACGCCATTCAGGAATATCTGGCAGCTATCCTGGAATCTGTTCAGGGCCAGGATGTGCGAGAAATAGAAATAGCGGGTTAAAGATGCCAAAACTTCCAGGAATCAATCATCTGGAAGCCGTTCGCGCTCTGGAAAAAGCAGGTTTTCATATTATTCGCCAGGGAAGAAAGCATATCGTTCTGTCGAATGGAGGCCGGTTTGTGACGGTTCCCCGCAATAATCCAATCAATGCCTTCACTATGGGTGGCATCGCCCAGGATGCAGGATTTACGGTAGAAGAATTTCGGCAGATCCTCTAATCCCTTCTAGACCTCTCACCATGTTCACCGGCATCATTACCGCAGTGGGAACCCTCACCGCCTTCCAGCCGCGCGGCGGCGATGTCCGCCTGCGCATCGCCACTGGCAAGCTGGATTTAAGCGATGTGCAACTCGGCGACAGCATCGCCGTCAGCGGCGTCTGCCTGACCGCCATCGAACTGCCTGGCGACGGTTTCTGGGCCGATGTCTCGCGCGAGACTCTGGAGCGCACCATCCTCGGCGCAGCCAAACCGGGGATGCAAGTCAACCTGGAAAAGGCGCTGACCCCGACCACCCGGCTCGGCGGCCACCTGGTCAGCGGCCACGTGGACGGCATCGGCACGATCACCGAATGGCGTCCCGATGGCCGTTCCTGGCGGCTACGCATTCAGGCTCCGGACGAGCTGGCCCGCTACATCGCCGAAAAAGGCTCGATCTGCGTGGACGGCATCAGCCTCACCGTCAACCGGGTGGAAGGCGCGGCGTTCGAACTCAACATCGTGCCGCACACCCTGGCCGAAACCACCCTGGCCGATAGCCAGGTGGGCCGGCGGGTCAACCTGGAAGTGGACCTGATCGCCCGCTATCTCGAGCGGCTACTGCTGGGTGACCGCGCCGCGCAACCGGGCAGCGGCGGTCTCACCGAGGCATTACTGCGCGAACACGGGTTCTGGAAATCACCATGACTCTCAACAGCATTGACGAAATCCTCGCCGACCTGCGGCAGGGCAAAATGGTCATCATCATGGACGACGAGGACCGGGAAAATGAAGGCGACCTGATCATGGCCGCCTCGCTGGTGCGCCCCGAAGATATCAACTTCATGGCCCGCTACGGGCGCGGCCTGATCTGTCTGCCCCTGACCCGCGAACGCTGCCAGCAACTGCACCTGCCCTTGATGGTCCAGGACAATTCATCGCCCTACTCCACCAACTTCACAGTTTCCATCGAGGCGGCGCAAGGCGTCACCACCGGCATTTCCGCCTATGACCGCGCCCACACCGTCCGTACCGCTGTTCGCCCTGACGCCCGGCCCGAGGATCTCGTGCAACCTGGCCACATTTTCCCGCTGATGGCGCAGCCGGGCGGCGTTTTGACCCGCGCCGGTCATACCGAGGCCGGTTGCGATCTGGCGCGGCTGGCTGGACTGGAACCGGCGGCGGTCCTCGTCGAAATCCTCAATGAAGACGGCAGCATGGCGCGACGGCCTGATCTGGAAATCTTCGCCGCGCATCATGACTTGAAAATCGGCACGATTGCCGATCTGATTCGCTATCGGATGCAGAATGAGAAGACGCTGGAACGGGTCGCCGATGCGCTGATGAATACCGAATTCGGCCCGTTCCGGGTGCTGACCTACCAGGATGTGGTCGGCCGGCAGGTGCATTTCGCCCTGGTCAGAGGCGAAATCCACGGCAACGAACCGGCGACCGTGCGCGTACACGTGCAAAATTTGCTGAGCGACCTGCTGGCCTTGCGCCTGCCCGACAGCGGCTGGCCGCTGCGCGATGCGCTGCACCGGGTGGCGAACGAACCGGCCGGGGTGCTGGTGTTCCTCAGCCGGCCCGAAGAACCGGCGACCCTGATCCGGCGGATGCGCGGCTACCAGTTCGGCTCCAGCGAACCGCCGCGAACCGCCGACCAGTCCGCCGAGTTGCGCACCTACGGCATTGGCGCACAAATCCTGCTCGACATCGGGGTGCGGCGTATGCGGGTGCTGGGCGCGCCCCGCCGTCTGACCGGCCTGTCCGGCTTCAATCTGGAAGTCGTTGAGTACGTCTCCTGAATCCCGTTCCTTATCCACCCATCACGGAATTCCCCATGCCTGACATCACCATCATCGAAGGCGATTTCACCCCGCCGCAGGATGCCCGTTTCGCCCTGGTGGCGGCGCGGTTCAACAGCTTCATCGTCCAGAGCCTGATCAACGGCGCGGTGGATACCCTGCGCCGGCATGGCGTTCCCGAAACCAGCATTGACCTGATCTGGACGCCGGGTTCCTTCGAGCTGCCGCTGGCTGCGCAACGGCTGGCCGTCAGCGAGCGTTATGACGGCATCGTCGCCCTGGGCGCGGTGATTCGCGGCGGCACCCCACATTTCGAATACGTTGCCGGCGAATGCGTCAAGGGACTGGCCAGCGTGGCCCTGGAACACGATATTCCGGTCGGCTTCGGCGTGCTGACCGTGGACACCATTGATCAGGCGGTGGAGCGGGCCGGCACCAAGGCCGGCAACAAGGGTGCCGAGGCGGCGATGTCGGTGCTGGAAATGGTCAGCCTGCTGCGCCGGCTGGAAGTGTGATCCGTGACGGGGCCGATTCGTAGACCCCAGCCGGGCAAGCGCAGTTGGGCGCGGCGTTGCGCGGCGCAGGCCTTGTACGAGTGGCAGATCACCGGCCAGGACCCCGGTCGGATCGCGGCGCAGTTTCTGGCCGACGAGGATTTGCGCAAGGCGGACCCCGACTACTTCCAGGAACTGGTACGGGAGGTGCCGGCGCGAGTGACGGAGATCGATGCGGCGCTGGAACCGTTCCTGGACCGACCCCTGGCGCAGGTGGACCCGGTGGAGCGCGCCATTCTGCGCATCGGCGGCTACGAACTGACCCAGCACCCGGACCTGGCTTATCGGATCGTCATCAACGAGGCGGTGGAGCTGGCCAAGGTTTTCGGCGCGGAACAGGGTCATCGCTACGTCAACGGTGTACTCGACAAGCTGGCCCGCGCGGTACGGTCGGTTGAGTTCGCTGGGTCCGCCTGAACGCGGATGGATCCTGGCAGTAAACTCTTACGCCAACCTAACCATCAGCAAGGAATCCCCATGGCGCAGCCGATCACCATCACCCGCGAAATCTTTCAGGTGGGTGGCCAAGGTCTGACTGCCCCCGAGGATGCCGCTATTTATCTGATCCACTTCGAAGGCCACGCCGCGCTGGTAGACGCCGGCGCCGGTCGCGGTCAGAAGCGGTTGCTCGGTCATCTGGCCACTCTGGGGATACGCCCCGAACAGATCGAGTATCTACTGCTCACCCACTGCCATTACGACCACACCGGGGGCGCTGGTGACCTGCGCGAGAAGCTGGGCTGTCCAGTGGTCATGCACGAACTGGACGCCGATTTCCTGGAGCGCGGCGACAACGAGGTCACGGCGGCCAGTTGGTATGGGGCCAAGCTCTATCCCTGCCCGGTGGACCGCCGGTTGAGCGGGGAGCGGGAAACGCTGCCGCTGGGCAACCGTTCGATTACCGCCCTGCACATCCCCGGCCACTCCCCCGGCTCGGTGGCCTACCTGGCCGAATCCGAAGGCCAAACCGTGCTGTTCGGCCAGGACGTGCATGGCCCGCTGGATTTGCGCCTGCGCTCGAACCGGGCGGACTACCGGGCTTCGCTGGAACGGTTGCTGGCGCTGGAAGCGGACATCCTCTGCGAGGGACATTACGGCATCTTCCGGGGCAAGGCGGCGGTGGCGGACTACATTCGGTCGTTTCTGGAAGATGGGTATTAACCGCCACCTCCCAGCTTGGCTGGCCAGCGGCGAAAACGAATCTGGCGGGACGGACGATCTTTGTTAGGCTTAATGGGCGCTGCCCGCCCGTTTCCATTCGGAGGACATCATGGACTACACCATCCGTACCATCCTGCTCGCTACCGATCTCGGCCCACGGGGTCATGAAGTCTTACGGCACGCCGGTGGTCTCGCCCACCATTTCGGCGCCCGCCTGCACATCGTCCACACCGTCGAGCCGCTGAGCGACTTCGCCCGGTTCTGGATCAAAACCACCGTTCCCGAGGAAACCTACAAGGAAAACGATCCCGAAACCTACGCTGGCATCCAGCGGGCTCTCCAGCAACGGCTGGATGAGTTTTGCCGGGAGGTGCTGGAAGGTCATGCCGAACGGTTGATCGCCGATATTCAGATTATCGAGGGTTCGCCCGCCCGCTCCATCCTGGAAGAAGCCCAGCGAGTGAACGCAGACATGATCGTCCTCGGCTCGCACGGTCATTCCGCCATCGGCGAAGTGATGCTGGGTTCGGTAGCGCACAAGATCGCCATGAAAGCTACCGTCCCGGTGCTGCTGGTGCCGATCGGGCATCAAGGATAGCGACCAGACCCGTTCGGGATGGCGGGGCTGTGCCAGTTCAGCGATAGGCCTTATTCAGAATCAGGTAAGCGAACGACCCGATCACGATTCCCCAAAATGCCGAGCCCAATCCCAGGAAACTCATGCCGGAGGCGGTGGCCAGGAAGGTAATCATGGACGCTTCGCGATGGTCTTCCTCCTGTACCGCTCCCAGCACGTTCACGGAAATGGCGCCGATCAGCGCCAGACCGGCTAATACGGCAACGAACTCCTTGGGCAGGGCGGTAAACAGCATCACGATGGTCCCACTGAACAGACCGCCCAGCAGATAAAACACGCCATTGGCAATGCCGGCGACGTAGCGTTTATCCGGGTTTTCATGGGCATCCTTGCCCGTGCACAACGCCGCCGTGATTGCCGCGATCACAATAGTGATGCCGCCAAAAAAAGCCACGACGATGGACGCCAGACTGGTTACGGTAATAATCGGCTGGGCGGGAGTGGAATAACCGGACACCCGTAAAATGGCCATGCCAGGCAGGAATTGTCCGGTCAGGCTGACCACGACCAGGGGAATAGCCAGGCTCAGCGTCGTATGC
>JAGTSD010000017.1 GCA_018262135.1 Pseudomonadota bacterium
CGCTGTTTTCGCCCCACCCCCAGACGGTAGCCGAGCCATGTCGGAGATGACCCCCCGAGAAATCGCCCAGGAACTGGACAAGCACATCATCGGCCAGGACGCCGCCAAGCGCGCTGTGGCTATCGCCCTGCGCAACCGCTGGCGGCGGATGCGGGTGGCGCCGGAACTGCGCAACGAAATCACCCCCAAGAACATTCTGATGATCGGCCCGACCGGCGTGGGCAAAACCGAAATCGCTCGCCGATTGGCCAAGCTGGCCAACGCGCCGTTCATCAAGGTCGAGGCGACCAAGTTCACCGAGGTCGGCTACGTGGGCCGCGACGTGGAATCCATCATCCGCGATCTGATTGATATGGCAGTGAAAATGGTGCGCGAGGAAGAGACCCAAAAGGTCCGCCACCGCGCCGAGGAAGCGGCCCAGGATCGCGTGCTGGATACCCTGCTGCCGCGCCCGCGCAACGTCGGTTTCGCCAATGAACCGCCCGCGCCGGATCACTCCGTCACCCGCCAGAAAATGCGCGACCGCCTGCTTAAAAACGAGTTGGACGACCGGGAGATCGAGATCGAAGTCTCGGCGCGACCGGTGGGGGTGGAGATCATGGCCCCACCCGGCATGGAGGAGATGACCAGCCAGTTACAGAGCCTGTTCCAGAACCTGAACAGTGGCCGTACCCGCACCCGCAAGCTCAAGGTCAAGGACGCCCTCAAGCTGCTCCAGGAAGAGGAGGCGGCCAAGATGATCAACGAGGAAGAACTGAAGCTGCGGGCGCTGGCGGCGGTCGAGCAGAACGGCATCGTGTTCATTGACGAGATTGATAAGGTCGCCAAGCGCGGCGAATACGGTGGCCCGGACGTGTCGCGCGAGGGCGTGCAACGCGATCTGCTCCCGCTGGTGGAAGGCTGTACCGTTTCGACCAAGTACGGCATGGTGCGCACCGATCATATTCTGTTCATCGCCTCCGGAGCGTTCCATCTGACCAAACCCTCCGACCTGATCCCCGAGTTGCAGGGCCGGTTGCCGATCCGGGTAGAATTGAATGCCCTGAGCACCGAAGATTTCGTGCGGATTCTGACCGAGCCGGATGCGTCGCTAACCGAGCAGTACGCGGCGCTGCTGGACACTGAGGAGGTCAAACTGGAATTTGCGGCGGATGGGGTGCGGCGCATCGCCGAGGTCGCCTATCAGGTCAACGAGCGTACCGAGAACATCGGCGCCCGCCGGCTGCACACGGTGATGGAGCGGCTGCTGGAAACTGTGTCCTTCGAAGCGCCCGACCGGGCCGGTCAGGCGGTGACGGTGGATTGCGCCTACGTGGACGCTCATCTGGGCGAATTGATCAAGGACGAAGACCTGACCCGCTATATCCTGTGAGGCTTGGCCATGAGCATCCGCCCGACCGAAATCAAGCTGCATCAGGCGTCCCGACTTCTGGAAGTCGCGTTCGAAGACGGCGCCCGCTTCGAGTTGCCCTGTGAATACCTGCGGGTATTTTCGCCCTCCGCCGAGGTGCGGGGCCACGGTCCCGGCACGGCAACGCTGGTGACCGGCAAGGAGAACGTGAATATCACTGCTATCGAACCGGTGGGCAATTACGCGGTTCGGCTGGTGTTCGACGATGGCCATTCGACCGGCCTGTACTCCTGGAATATCCTGTATGACCTGGGCCGGGACCAGGAAAGTCAGTGGCAGGACTATTTGCGCCGGCTGGCCGAGGCGGGCTATCAGCGCCAGGTTTGAATGTAACCGTTAACTCCCCTCTCCCCTTGAGGGAGTGGGGTTGGGGGTGAGGGGTGGAGGCCTCCGCAACCATGGAACAACCCGAGACGACGCATTTTGGCTACCAGACAGTGGCCACTGGTGAGAAAGCCCGCAAGGTGGCCGACGTATTCGACTCGGTCGCCAGCAAATACGACTTGATGAACGATTTGATGTCGCTGGGCATCCACCGGCTGTGGAAGCGCTTCGCTATCGGCATCAGTGGGGTGCGGGCCGGGGACCGGGTGCTGGACCTGGCGGGCGGCACCGGCGATCTAACCAGCCGGATGTTGCCGCTGGTGGGGCCAAAAGGGCTGGTGGTGTTGTCTGACATCAACGCCAGCATGTTGAGCGAGGGCCGGCGGCGACTGGTGGACGAGGGCGTTATCGGCAATGTGGTCTACGCCCAGGTTGACGCCGAGCAATTGCCGTTTCCCGACAATACTTTTGACTGCATCACCATGGCTTTCGGGCTACGCAACGTGACCTACAAGGAACGGGCGCTGGCGGCGATGGTGCGCGCGCTCAAGCCGGGCGGGCGGGCGATCATTCTGGAATTCTCGCATCCGGTCGCGCCGGGTCTGAAGCCGGTCTACGACCTGTATTCGTTTACCGTGCTGCCGGCGCTGGGCAAGCTGGTGGTTAACGACGCCGCCAGCTATCGTTACCTGGCCGAATCCATCCGCATGCACCCCGACCAGGAGACCTTACTGCACATGATGGAGGCGGTGGGCTTCGAGCGTTGCCAGTATTTCAATCTAACCGGCGGCGTGGTCGCGGTGCATCGCGGCTACAAGTTTTGAATCGTGAGAACCGCCGCGTGACCCCTGCTATTATCGCCACCAGCCTGGAAACCGTGCTCAACCCGGTGTTGCGGCTGGATCCCGACACCCAGTCCCGGCTGGCCGCCCTGGAAGGCAAGGTCATCGCCATCGAACCGGAAGGGTTGGGACTGACCCTCTATCTGCTGCCGGGCGTCCATGGCGTCCGGGTTCTGGACCAGTATGCCGCGGAGCCGACCGTCCGTATCCGGGGTAAGCCGCTGGCCCTGGCCCGGCAATGGCGCGGACGGGGAACCGCCAGCAGCAATATCACCATTGAGGGCGACGCCACCGTGGGACGGGAATTTCAGACCGCTCTGGCGCGCCTGGATATTGACTGGGAAGAACAGCTTTCCCGACTGGTCGGCGATGCCGCCGCCCATCAACTGGGCCGGTTCTGGCGCGAGTTTCGGATGTGGACCCAGCAGGCCAGCGACCGGCTGGGGCGCGATGGCGGCGAATATCTGCGGGAATTGCAGGTCTTGCCGCCGCGCCCGGCGGTCGAGCAGTTCCTGAGCGCCGTGGACGCCTTGCGCGAAGATACCGACCGGCTGGCCGCGCGGATCGAGCGCCTGCGCCGCTGGCTGGCGACCGACGATTCCACCTGATCCCACTCCTTCCGCCGAGACGCGAAAACGGCATGTTTGGTCCTGCCCAAATCCTGCGCCTGCTGCACATCAACCGGGTGCTGGTGCGCCATGGCCTCGACGACATCGTCTTGGCCACCCATCTGTTTCGGCCCATCGGCTTCGTGCGCCATCTGTTGCCATGGAACTGGGCCCCGCGCCAGGAGCTGAAGCTGTCGCGCGGCGAGCGGATTCGGCTGGCGCTGGAGGACCTGGGACCGATCTTCGTCAAGTTCGGCCAGATGCTGTCCACCCGCCGCGATCTGCTGCCAGACGACATCGCCCTGGAACTGGCCAAGCTCCAGGATCAGGTGCCGTCGTTCCCCGGCGAGCAGGCGCGGGCCATCATCGAGAAAGCCTACGGTCAGCCGCTGGCGGCAGTGTTCGCGGAATTCGAGCCGCAACCCCTGGCTTCGGCCTCCATCGCCCAGGTTCACGCCGCCCGGCTGTGCAATGGCCGCGAGGTGGTGGTCAAGGTGTTGCGGCCCGCCGTCGAGAAGGTCATCCGCCGCGACGTGGAACTGCTGTACATCATCGCCCGCCTGGCCCAGCGTTACTGGAAGGAAGGCCGCCGGCTCCGGCCGCTGGAAGTGGTGGCGGAATATGAAAAAACCATCTTCGACGAACTTGACCTGGTGCGCGAGGCGGCCAACGCCAGCCACCTGCGGCGCAATTTCCAGGACTCGCCGATCTTGTACGTCCCCGAGATCTTCTGGCCGGAGACTCGCCGCGACGTCATGGTCATGGAGCGGATTCGCGGCATTCCGGTCGGCGAAATCGCCGAGCTGCGCCGGCGCGGTGTGGATTTGAAGAAATTGTCGGCGCGAGGGGTGGAAATCTTCTTCACCCAAGTGTTCCGCGACAGCTTTTTCCATGCCGACATGCACCCCGGCAACATCTTCGTCAACGCCGACGATCCGGATGACCCGCGCTACATCGCGGTGGATTTCGGCATCATCGGCACCCTCAGTCCTACCGACCAGCATTATCTGGCCGAGAATTTTCTGGCCTTTTTCCACCGCGACTACCGGCGGGTGGCGGAATTGCACATCGAGTCCGGCTGGGTGCCGGCGGAAACCCGGGTGGATGAATTTGAATCGGCCATCCGCACCGTGTCGGAGCCGATCTTCGACCGGCCGCTCAAGGACATCTCCTTCGGCGGGTTTTTGCTGACCCTGTTTCAGACCGCGCGCCGCTTTAACATGGAAGTGCAGCCACAACTGGTGCTTCTGCAAAAAACCCTGCTCAACATCGAGGGGCTGGGACGGCAGCTCGACCCCGAACTGGACTTGTGGCAGACCGCCAAGCCGTTCCTGGAAAGCTGGATGCGCGACCGGGTCGGGCCGCTGTCGTTCCTCAACCGCGTCAGACGCCAAATTCCACGCTGGGCCGACCAGACGCCGGATTTGCCCAATCTGATCCATGGCCTGTTACGGCAGGCGAGCGACGGCGAGGTCACGGTGCGATTGCACCGGCAGGAGATGGAGCAGTTGCAGCGGGAGTTGCGCCGGGCCAACCGACGTAATTTTCATTCGACGGCGGGTGCGGCGCTGATGGTCAGCGCGGCGGTGATTCTGGGGTTCGACGCCCAGAGCGGCGTCAGCCTGTGGCACGGGCCGCTGCTGAGCTGGCTGCTGGGCGGGATCGGGATCGGCCTGATCCTCAGCGCCTGGCCCAAGGGTGGTTGAATTTCCTATGATCGTTGCAACGCCGCTTCCACGGTGTCGCGCGTTTCCCGCCCACACAGGATTTCAATCAGACTCAGGGCGAAATCCATCGCCGTCCCCGGCCCGCGCGAGGTGATGAACGTCCCGTCGCGCACTACGGCGGCGCTGCTCAGCTTGATGTCGGGCTGGCCATCGAGAACGCCGGGATAGGCGGTCACTTCGCGGCCGCTGACCAGACCGGCGCTGACCAGCACTTTCGGCGCGGCGCAGATGGCGGCGACATAGCGACCCTGTTCCGTCATCCGCCGCAGCAGGGCCGCGATGCGCTGGTCCGCTTCCAGTCGCTGGGCGCCGCCCAGACCGCCCGGCAGCACTACCAGGTCGAAGTCCTGGTCCAGCACCGTATCCAGGGTGGTTTCGGGCAACAGCACGACGCCACGCGAAGCGGTTACCGGTCCGGCTTCCAGTCCCGCCACCGTCACGGTGAGACCGGCACGGCGGAACAAATCGATGAGGGTAACGGCTTCCAGTTCCTCGCAACCTTGGGCGAGGGGAACGAGAACGGCGGCCATGGACGGTGTCTCCTCCAAGTGAGTGGCAAGGCCGGTGCTTAGCCGCTCTTGCGGGGTTGCAACAAGGTCATGCCCTTGAGCAGATTCAGGGCTTCGTACAGTTGGTAGTCGTTTTGGGCCAGCTCGCTGTCGGCGCCCGTGATCCTGATGTCGGGCGTGGTGTCGGTTGGCGTGCTGTTGGGCGGATGGTTGCTGTCGTTGCGCAAATGACCGGTTAGATCGGATTCCTTGACGGTGTCCGCGTCAGTGCCGTCAGCGCCAGTCGCCACCTTTAATGGCTTGAGCTTGATGTCCGGTTCGATGCCGGCAGCCTGGATGGAGCGGCCGTTCGGCGTGTAGTAGCGGGCGGTGGTCAGCTTGACTGCGGTGCCGTTGCCCAGTGGCAGGATGGTTTGCACCGAACCCTTGCCGAAGGTGCGCTCGCCAAGGATGAGCGCGCGGCGGTGATCCTGCAGCGCGCCGGCAACGATTTCCGAGGCCGAAGCGGAACCGCCGTTGACCAGCACCACCAGCGGCACGCCCTGGAGCAAGTCGCCGGGGGTTGCCTTGAAGGTTTGGTCGGAGCCGTTGCTGCGCCCCCTGGTTTGGACGATGGCGCCGTCCTCGAGAAAATCGTCGGCGACATCCACCGCGCCGTTTAGCACCCCGCCCGGGTTGTTGCGCAGATCCAGCACCACGCCCCGCAACGGCCCTTTATTCTGCTGCTCGATCTCCTGCAAGGCCTGCCGCAGGTTCGGGGCAGTCTTGGCCTGAAACTGGGTGATGCGCAGATAGCCGAATCCGGGCTCCAGCAGGCGGCTCTTGACGCTCTTGACCTGGATGACTTCGCGGATCAGCTTGATCTTGAGCGGCTTGCGCACGCCTTCCCGCACGATGGTCAGGGTGATCGCCGTGTTCGGCTTGCCGCGCATCCGCTGGATCGCATCCGAGAGCGCCATGCCCTTGACCGAGGCGTCGTCCAGCCGGATGATCAGATCGCCGGCACGAATGCCGGCCCGCTGGGCCGGGGTGTCGTCGATCGGAGCGATGACCTTGAGAAATCCGTCTTCCTGACCGACCTCGATGCCCAGGCCACCGAACTCGCCGGAGGTGCCGATCTGCAAATCCTGGAACGCTTCGGCGTCGAGAAAGGCAGAATGCGGATCGAGATTGCTCAACATGCCGCGAATGGCGTTTTCCAGCAGAACCTGGTCCTTGACCGGCTCGACGTAATCCTGTTTGACAGCGTCGAGCACCCCGGTAAAGGTGCGCAACTCATCCAGCGGCAATTTGTTTTCCGGCGGCGTTTCCTTTTCGGCCCAGACCGTATGCACCGCCGTCAGCGAAATGCCTGCCAGAAAACTCAACGCCAGCGCCAGACCGTGTCGGGTTGCAGCACTCATCTTCACTCCAAAAACCATTTTTGATTGCGGCCGGGGGATAGGTGGGAATATTTAGCCCATTCCTCGCGATAGGACAACGGAATGTGCCCGAAAATCGCGGTGCGGGTGGGAAAATGATGGCGAAAGCAGGCGGCTTTGGAGAAAACCCCGCGCGCCGGCTTTTTCCAGCCGGCGCCGGGGCGACGTGGGTATGGGAAGATGGGTGATTCCGCTTACTTGGCCTTGCCCTGGTTGGCAACGGCATCCATCAGCTTCTTGAGCTCCTCGGGATCAGCCAGATACTGGCCGCCCTTCTTGATCGGCCGCAGATTGGCGTCCAGTTCGTAGACCAGCGGTATGGCGGTCGGAATGTTCAGGCCGACGATTTCTTCATCGGAGATGTCGTCGAGGTACTTGACCAGGGCCCGCAGGCTGTTGCCGTGCGCGGCGATCGCCACCCGCTTGCCGGAGCGGATGGTCGGCACCAGGACGTCGTGCCAGTAGGGCAGCACCCGGTCAATGGTGGTCTTAAGGCTCTCGGTGGCGGGCAGCACGCGCGGGTCCAGATCGGCATAACGCGGATCTTTGCTGGGGAAGCGCGGGTCGGTCGGATCCAGCGGCGGCGGCGGGATATCGAAGCTGCGCCGCCAGATCTTGACCTGATCCTCACCGTGCTTGGCGGCGGTTTCGGATTTGTCCAGACCAGCCAGCGCACCGTAGTGGCGCTCGTTGAGCCGCCAGCTCCGGTACACCGGAATCCATGTCAGGTCCATCACGTCCAGGACATTCCAAAGGGTATGGATGGCGCGCTTGAGCACCGAGGTGTAAGCCACATCGAAGACAAAGCCTTCCTTTTTAAGAGTCTCGCCGGCTTTCTTGGCTTCCTCGATCCCTTTTTCCGACAGGTCCACGTCAACCCACCCGGTGAAGCGGTTTTCCTTGTTCCACTGGCTTTCGCCATGGCGGAGCAGCACGAGTTTATACATGAGATGTCAGCCTCCTGATCGTTTAGCGGGGTTGTTGTCGTTATCGAATCCAGGACGGTCCGCCCGGATTACATGGAATTTTCACGCGGAATCATACGCCCGGCCAGCGGATTGCGCCAGCCACACCCCGGTTTTGCACGAGCCGGCGGCATTCTCGACTTCTCAATATCGCTATATTCAGTTATGTTAATAAATTAGATTCCCGGATGGAGGCGTGGTCGGAGGATGATGCACGGCGAATGCGCCGATAGGGCGCAAAATGGCGTCAATTCCGGTTTCCCACCGGATTTTCTGATGACCCGCGACGACGATATCGAGCGGGCCTCGCGCTCGCTCAAGGCGATGTCGCACCCGTTGCGGCTCAAGATTCTCTGTACCCTGGGCGACCGGGAAGCCAGCGTGCAGGATATCGTCGAGCAGGTCGGCACCTCCCAGAGCAACATTTCCCAGCATCTGGCCATCCTGCGCGACAAGGGGATCCTGACTTGCCGCAAGGATGCCAACCGGGTTTATTATCGGGTGGGCGACGCCCGCACCCTGCGCCTGATCGGCATGATGCGGGAAGTTTTTTGCGCGCGGGCTTGAAGCCTGGCGCAATGCAGTTTCCGCATCCCCGGAATCCAGAATCAGCCTTTCCTTTTCACGAGGTCCATGCATGAATAGCGAACGCATCATCCGGATCATGGCCGGATCCTTCATTCTATTGTCGCTGCTGCTGGGAGCGCCGGCCAGTCCGCTCTATCACAGCAGCTACTGGCTGTGGTTCACCGCCTTCGTCGGCCTGAACCTGTTGCAGAGCGGTTTTACCGGCTTCTGCCCGCCGGAGAGGATGCTGTGGAAGCTGGGCGTCAAAAAGGCTGGCGACCAGGCTGGCTAGGCCCAGGGAGCTACGATGAGCGATTTTACTGAATTCGCCCAGCAAAACTGGCTGCTGTTCCTGGCGCTGTTCGCCATCGTGGGCATGCTGGTGGGTGGCGAGATCCTGCGCCGGTTGCGCGGGGTGAGCATTCTCGATGCCGCTGGCGCCCTGCGGCTGATCAACGACCAGGACGCCGCGATCGTGGATATCCGCGACGCCGGCGACTACAAGGAGGGCCACATCCCGCAGGCCCGCCACATCCCGTTCGGTGCCCTGCAGGAACGCCTGGGCGAACTGGCCAAGGTCAAGGACCAGCCGATCATCGTCTATTGCCGCAATGGCGTGACCTCCCAGTCTGCCTGCACCCTGCTCAAGAAGAATGGCTTTGCCGAGGTGCACAGCCTGAAAGGCGGCTTGCCGAGCTGGCTGGACGCCCACTTACCGGTCAGCCGCAAGAAGTCCTGACGGCCGAACATCATCCTGTACCCAAACCCAAACCCAAACCCAAACAAGGCATTTGCATGAGCGAGCAACCGCAGGTTTCCCAGCACTTCGAAATCCAGAAGGTTTATCTGAAGGACGTGTCGCTGGAGACGCCCAATTCCCCGCTGATTTTTACCGAGCAATGGCAGCCGCAAACCGAGGTGCGGCTGGAAACCGGCGCTACGCCGGTGACCGAGGATCTGTTCGAGGTGGTGCTGACCCTGACCATCACCACCAAGATCGGCGAGCGCACCGCCTATCTGGCCGAGGTCCAGCAGGCCGGGCTGTTTACCCTGCGCGGCTTCGATGAGTCGCAGATGGGCCATATGTTGCACGCTTTCTGTCCGAACATTCTGTTCCCCTTCGCCCGCGAGGAACTGGCTTCCCTGATCGGCAAGGGCGGCTTTCCGCCAGTGCTGCTCAATCCGATCAATTTCGATGGCATGTATATGCAGCGTTTGCAACAGCAGCAGGCGCAGGCGGCGGGGGCCGCCGCGCCGCCGGCCGCGCATTGACGCATGACCGCCGTGGCCACAGTCGCGGTGCTCGGTCCCGGCTCCTGGGGCACCGCGCTGGCCTTGCTGCTGGTGCGCAACGGCTACCGGGTTCGACTGTGGGGCCATGACCCCGAGGAAATCGCACCGTTGCGCCGGGACCGGGAAAACCGCCGCTACCTCCCCGGCATTCCCTTCCCGCCGGCCCTGACGGCAGGCGTTGACTTGGCCGAAGCGCTGGCCGGCGCCGATCTGGCGCTGGCGGCAGTGCCCAGTCACGCCTACGCGATCACGCTGGCCCGGCTGCGGCCGCACCTGCCGGCGAACGCCGGCTTCGCTTGGGCCACCAAGGGTTTGGAACCCGGCGGGGGGCGATTCCTGCACGAGGTCACGGCGGAGATGCTGGGCGCGGTCTGGCCGGTGGCGGTGATTTCGGGACCCAGTTTCGCCGGGGAAGTCGCGCGCGGTCTGCCGACTGCGGTCACCGTCGCCTCCAGCGATGCGGCGCACGCCCGCCGGGTGGCGGCCCTGCTGCATGGCTCCAACCTGCGCGCCTACACCAGCGCCGACGTGATCGGCGTGGAACTGGGCGGAGCGATCAAGAACGTGCTGGCCATCGCCGCCGGCATCGCCGACGGCCTGGGCTTCGGCGCCAACGCCCGGGCGGCGCTGATCACCCGCGGCCTGGCGGAAATGGCGCGGCTGGGTCTGGCGGTCGGCGGCCAGCGCGAGACCTTCATGGGGCTGGCCGGCATCGGCGACCTGGTGCTGACCTGTACCGACGACCAGTCGCGCAATCGCCGGTTTGGTCTGGCGATCAGCCGGGGCGAGACAGCCGAGGCGGCCTTCGCGACCATCGGTCAGGTAGTGGAAGGCGCGGCCACGGCCCGCGAAGCGCTGCGGCTGGCCCGGCGGCACGGGGTGGAAATGCCGATTACCGAACAGGTCAACGAGGTGCTGGATCACGGCCAGGACCCGCGCCGGGCGGTGGAGATTCTACTGGCGCGCGATCCCAAGCCGGAGGCGATCTGAAGCCAGCGCCGCCAGCAGCCTGCTGGCTGGCCAAGCCCTTCAGGTGATGCTGTCCAGCAGGGGCTGGTGGTGTTCGTCCATCTCCCGATCCGGCCCGCTGTACACTCGCGGCCAGCGTTTTTTCACCACCGGGCTGTCGCTGGCCAGAGCGTGGCAGGTATTCAGCACTGGCGGAGGCGCCCGGTCGGCGGCGGGCTTGGCATCTTCCTCGTCGTAACGCTGGCCGTAGAGCGTCTGGAAAAACGTGGTGGCGACCGGACCCAGCAGCTCGGTGATGTGGGTGCAACCCTGCACGCCGTTGAACAATTCCCTGAGCTTGAGCGACCAGCCCGGCCCGATGCGCACGCCGATCAATTGCCGGTAGCGTTCGGTGATGGCGGGGCACAACCCGAACGGCGCCGCATCGGTGCGGGCCTCGACGTCGCGAATCTGGAAGTGATCGTCCACCGTCAGGCGAATCCACATGTCGTGCAGCGGCTCGCCGGCCTGAATGGCGCCGCCCCGGTCCTCGTTGGGAAAGGAATAGCTCTTGGTGTCCACGATTTGGCCTTCGACCTCCCACAGTCCATCCTCGCGGCGGTAGCCCGTGCATTGCACGACGCGCCGGTGCAGCAACTGGCGCGGGACAGGGGCGGAGAGCGGCATAAGATCCTCCAGGTAAATTGGGGTCGACCGGCGGTCGGGATATCAGTCGAAGAACGTACCGTCCATGATGCGCGCCAGCCGCTCCTCGACCTCGGCCAGCACCTTGTGCTTCTGGTCGGGAGGGTAGTCCCACCAGCCGGCGATTTCGTCCAGAGTGCGGAAACAGCCGTCGCAGAGCTGGGTTTGGGGATTGATGACGCAGACGCCGATGCAGGGGGAGGGCGGATCGCTGGGCGGTGCGGAATCGGCGGTCATGATGGATCGGCGGAAGGTCGCAGTATCATGGCCGGCATGATACCGCACCGCGGCAAGGGGAATCCACCGAATATGCCGGTCGAGCGCGCCCGCGCTGGTGGGGGTGGTTGGCCGCGAAGATTTGGGAAGGAGATTCTTATGGGCTTATCGAGTGTGCTGGTTCAGGGCACGCGCTATGGCGCTTTGGTCGGACGGTGGTGGCCCAACCCTCGATCCTGTGGTGGTTCGCGTACTTTCCCGCCGTCTTCGCGGCCAACCGGGTTAACCGAAATTGGAAAAATTGATTCTATCAAATAAAACCAAAGTAGGGAGTCTGCGCCAATCAGGATAAACCCTGATTGCAACCAGGTATAACCCTGAGTTGTTGAAGGCTGGCTGGCGCGGCGGGCAATAAGTACAACGGCAACAGGGTTTGTGCTTGTATGGACGCATGGTCGGGGTTAACCTTTACTTAAAATGGATGAGGAGCCGACTGGCCCGTTCTGGCGGTGCGCCTCGACGGGCTTTAAATCATCAAACCACCCAGGGGGAACCCTATCATGTTGTCCTATCAAGATTGTGTGGAATTGAGCGACCTGACCGAGGAAGAGATCGAGGCCAT
>JAGTSD010000181.1 GCA_018262135.1 Pseudomonadota bacterium
CAACACTGGCTGGCGGAGAGGAGCAACCGTCAGCGCGGCGGCCACCATACCAGCGTGGCGGTCATGGGGTTCCTGTCGGCCCTGATCGTCGGTCCCTGCGTGGCCCCACCGCTGATCGGTGCCCTGACCTTCATCGCGGTCACCGGCGATGTCGCCCTGGGCGCAGCGGCGCTGTTCGCGCTGAGCTTGGGCATGGGCGCGCCGCTGCTGATCATCGGGGCTTCCACCGGCCACTGGCTGCCGCGCGCCGGTCACTGGATGGAGCGGATCAAGAGCGTGTTTGGCGTGTTGCTCCTGGTGGTGGCGCTGGGACTGCTGGAGCGCATCCTCCCGGCGGCGGTGAGCATGGTGCTGTGGGCCACTCTGCTGATCGTCATCGCGACCTACATGGGCGCCCTGCAACCGGTCGTGCATGGCGCGCCGGCCTGGCGCACGCTGGTCAAGGGTCTTGGCCTGGTGCTGCTGATCTATGGCGTCCTGCTGCTGGTGGGCATGGCGGCGGGCGGGCGCGATCCCCTGCAACCACTGCGCGGCATCGGACTGATAGCCAATGCTACCAGCGCCGCGCCACCGTTGTCGTTCCAACGGGTCAAGACCGTGACCGATGTAGATCTGGTCCTGCGCGCCGCCGACGGTCGTCCCATCATGCTGGATTTCTATGCTGACTGGTGCGCGAGCTGCAAGCAACTGGAACGCGAAACCTTCACCGATCCCAAGGTGCGGGCAGCGCTGGCTGGAATGGTCGCCCTGCGCGCCGACGTCACCGCCAACGACGAAGCCGATCAGGCCCTGCTAAAACGCTTCGGCATCGTCGGCCCGCCGGCCCTCCTGTTCTTCGGCCCGGACGGCCAGGAACGCCGCGAGCACCGGATCGTCGGATTTCTGGACGCCGAACGGTTTGACGCGCAGTTACGGTCGTTCCAGCGACAGTTATAACGCCGATCCGTTGCAGTTATTTTTCAGCTTCCTGCCCGGATTTGCACGGTGATGGCGTAATGCTCGGTCGCCGAGGCGTCGCCATCCCAGAACCGCCAGTACTTGAACTTGAGCGCGACCTCGCCGGGCTGGCGGGCGGTAAAAGTGAAGGAGCGCAGACCGCGCGCGCCGACGAATCCCTCGGTCGGCGCGGCGTAGTCGGTACCGTCCAGCGCCAGCAGGCGGCGGTCGGTTTCCTCGATGGCCCAGGTAAAGCCGGTGCTGGGATTCTCCGGCAACCGCACCACGAGACGTTCGCCCACCCGGAGTTCGGCGCTGCGGTTGTGATCGGCGCGGGTAACGATCAGCGTTCCATTTTCCCGGGCGCCGACGGGAGCGGGGGGCGGCGGCTCGCCCTTGGCCGCGCAACCGGCGGCGAGCAGGGCGGCCAGCGCCAGTGGCGCCAGACGGGCGAAGGAAGAGGACAGGGCGCGATGGGTAGGCATGGACGTTTACCAGGTGACAGGGTGGTGAATCGGCGGGCGAATGGCGGGAACCGGCCTTGCAACATAGCAGTTTCCGGTGGTTTTGAAATGGCGCGGGCCGCTATTCTCCCGGAAAGCGAACGGCGGCGGTCAAGTACAGAACGACGGCTACGATCACGACCACGGTGAATCCCCCGTGGATGGCCAGCACCGTGGCCAGCACCGCCGCGACCACCGAGGCGAAGCCATTCACCGCCCAGGCCCACGGCGTCAGGCCTGGCGTCCGGGCCGCGACGACCGCCAGACCCAGCGGAAAGGGCATCCCCATGGCGAAGGCCAGCGGTGCGATCAGCAGCGCCGCCAGTCCGATTTTGACGCCATCCGCCAGACCCATCCACTCCCGGAATATCGGCGGCAGCGCCAGCATGTAGAGTAGCGCCAGTCCGGCGATGACCGCCGCAGCCAGCCTGACCATCCGCCGCGACCGTCCCGCCGCCTGGAACCGTTCGGCCACGCGACTGCCCAGACCCGCGAACAGCAGGAAGGCGGTTAGCACCACGGCCACGGCGTACACTGGATGGCTGAGAAACAGGATGAATTTCTGGATGAAGGCGATTTCCAGGAACATGAAAGCCAGCCCCAGCGCCGTGAAATAGAGCGCGACGCCGCCGGCGCCCTGCCCGGTTCCCGGCTCCCGCCGCAGGAACAGCCAGAGGGGCAGGATCGTCAGGACGAAACCAAACGCCACCGCCTGCGCCAGGGTGGCGATGACCACCGGATAGCCCCATTCCAGCAGCGACAGACCGCCCCGATCTTTCAGGGTGAGAATTTCCGGCAGGGTGTTCCAGCGGAAGAAGTGGAAAAAATACGGGCGGTCATCGGTGGCGGGTGCGATGGCGAACTTGTAGCGATCCACGAAATCCACCCGCCGGTCGGACAGCAGCGCCGCCGCGCCTTCGTAAAAATAGGGCCGGTCCAGAATGTTGTAGCGGTTGGCCGCGTCGGGCGTCATGCCGGGATACCAGACCGGATCGAAAGCGCGGGCTGCGCAGAAGCTTTGAACCGCCACGATTTCGGCGGGGGTGAAGGGACCGTTTTTCACCAGCAGGGTCGCAGTCTTCCAGCCCCGGATCATCGCCAGCCGTGTGCCGGGATCGGTCTCGCCCCCGGCTTCCAGCGCCGCGACCGCCGTTGCGAACAGCTTGAGCGCATCCCGGGGCGGCAGGGTCACCCAGCGGGTGATCGCCAGCAACCCGCCGGGCCGCAAATGATCCAGATCGGCCCGCAGCGCTTCCACCGTGTAGAGATAGCTCTCCGCCAGCCCGTGCAGGCCCGCTGCCGCCGCCGAGAAGGCGTCCAGCAGCGCCACCTGGATTAGATCGAAGCGGGCGGCGCTGGCCGCGACGAAACCGCGCGCTTCCCCGACGTGCAGCCGCACACCCGGCAGGCTGTAGGGCCGGCCCGAAAAGGCGCCGAACCGTTCCTGCGCCAGCGCCACGACCTGCGGGTTCAGTTCGACGGCGTCCACAGTCCGCGCGCCCAGCGCCAGCGCCTGGAGGATGTCGGTTCCGCCGCCCGTGCCCAGGATCAGCACTTCAGGACGTTGCAGCAGATGATAGGGCAGGGCCGAGGTCAGAAAATCCAGATAGGCCAGTGGCTCCCAGCGGCCGTCGAAGCGGTTGATGGTGGTCAGGCCGTCCCCATCGGTGAACAGCGCCAGTTGCGGCGGCGGTTCGGCGCTGGCCAGCAGGCTCAGGCCCGGCGCGTGGCGGAACGGTACGGTGGGACTCTCGACCACCGTCACCACGCCCAGCGGGCTGGAAGTCTCGGCCACCACCCGCGCGCCCGTGACCTGCAGGGTCTGGGCCAGCTCCTTGTAGGGCGAGGACTGCAACGCGGTCCAGGACGCGGGCAAGGCGAGAATGACAACCGCCGCCAGGGTGAAGCCGGCTACGCTCCGGCGCGAACCGCTGCGCCAGACCGCCACCGCGCCGGCGGCCAGGCCCGCTGCCGCGACCAGGCGCAGGGCGATTTCCGGCCGCAGCGCCAGCAGCAGCGCGACGCTGCCCAGACCGCCCGCCGCTGCACCGGTGATGTCGGCGGCATACAGGCGCGGGATGTGGGCGGGAAAGCAGGTGAAGCTCAGGCAGATGGCGGTCGCGGCGCAGAAAAAAGGTGCGATCAGCAGGGCGTAAATCAGTGCCAGCCGCGCCAGTTGCCGGGAATCCCAGAGGATTTCCAGCGCGTTGAAGCCGACGTGCTGGGCGGCGAGAAAGGCCAGCAGCGCGGTGATCCCAAACAGGCCGGCGGCGCCGGCGAACGCGCCGGCAAAGCGCGCCCGCAGACGGTGTTGGGCCAGGGTCACGACCGCTCCCGCCGCCCCGTAGCCCAGCAGCGCCACGCTGATCATCATGTAGGCGAAGTGATGCCACTGGATGATCGAGAACAGCCGCATCAGCAGGATTTCGTAACCCAAAGCGGCGGCCGAGAGCAGCGCGATGGCCGGATAGGGAGGTTGAGCCGAGCGGGAGACTGCCATGGGCGAACCCCTACGGTAGTCCGGAGCGGGGGCGCGGGAAACCTGCGCTGGCTGGCCTGTGAAGTTACGCCGCCGCGCGCTGGGCCGGGCGGTAGAGGGCGCGCAGGTGGGGCGGCAGCAGTTCGGCGGGATAAGTGCCCGCCCGCAGCTTGCCCAGGTGCCACCACCATTGTGCGGGCGGGCGGCTGGGATCGTCTTCCAGCAAATAGGGTTGCAGGTCGTCACGACCGATGATTTCGTCCATGACCATTTCATCCAGTTCCATCAATTCGCGCTGTTCGCCAAGCGTTAATTCCATCGCGGCAATCCGGGTGCGGCTTTCCCGTAACAGTGGACCGTCGCCCATGCTCAACGCAAAATCAATTTCGACTCGATAGCCGTTCAGGCGATCAACTGGTTGATGAGCCATGTTTTTGCTCCCAGGGCGGCAAGGTCGTTCGGATCGGGGCGGTAGACTGTAATCCGTTGTCCATCTGTTGAGACCACCGCCAGCCGGTTTGCGCGTGGAGAATAGATCACCCATCGTCCCGTCTTTTGATAAACCATCGCTTGGGGGTCAGACAATACAGCCTCAAAACGCTCGTCCAGTTCATCGGGGGAGATGAGTGGATCATTGTACTCGTACTTGTATTTGAAGTAGTGCCATTGACGGCTCTTTGACCGGTAGCCATTTTGTGCTAAGTCAGTCAAATAGTTTCGCACCTCCGGTACGGCTGTGTAAGCGCGCA